>CAYLYR010000019.1:0-19914 GCA_964387835.1 uncultured Melioribacter sp. | reverse complement strand
AATATGCCGTACCGGTTCCAACGGCAACAAGGGTATCCATATTTGCCGAAAAATGCTTGAGATTCGCCCAGAATGATTTGTAAAATCTCTTACCTGAAATGAAAATTATAGGCGTTGTAAGAATAAGCAATATTTTGTTCGTGTAGTCAGGTGAAAATTGCCAAACGGTTTGAAAAAAGGAAAAATCCCTTAACATACTAATAACAAATATTGGAACCGTAAGAAGAAGCGCAAAAATGAAATCGTGCTTTAGCGAATTATAGTATTCTTCAAATAATTTATCGGAAGCAGGCGATTCATCGGACTTGTTCTCTTTCTGAACCGCCTCCTCAGTATGTAATTTGTAGCCGTATTTACCGACAGCTTTAGCCGCTATATCCAAATCGAGTTGGTCGTCGAGTTCAAAAGATACTTTTTCTGCCGCTAAATTAACAGCTACGTTGTTAATACCTTCTATTTTTTTTAACGATTTTTCCACTCTTGCGACACAACTTGCGCAAGTCATTCCTTCAACCGGCAAATTATATTTCATAGTCCCAACCTCTTTTCGGATTATTCTTCCCGAATTAAATATTATTAATCAAGTACTTTATAGCCGGCTTCTTCAATTGCTTTAACAACTTTATCATCGGAAATTTTACTCTCATCAAATTCTACAACAGCCGAACCTATTTTAACTTCACGCGAATTAACACCAATTTCGTCAAGTTCAATTTCAATTGCCATAACGCAATGGGGACATGTCATCCCGCCAATCTTGTATTTCTTTTGTGTCATTTTATTTCTCCTTTTTTGATAAAATAAAAATAAGACCAAATGACTTTTTATTTGTTATACTATTTGGGGAAAATGTTATAAGATTTTTTGATTTGACGAAAAATAGATAGGGGGTTATTTAATCGAATCCAAAGGTTTTCTTAGATTAGTTAAATCATCTTTAAATTTGCTGGCAGTAATTCCTGTTGTTTTTTTGAACTGGCGTGATAAATGCTGAACAGAGCTGTAACCAAGTCTGTAAGCAATTTCGCTTAAAGTCATCTCTCCATATTTCAAAAGCTCTTTTGCCTTTTCAATTTTTTGGAGAATTATGTAATGTTCAATAGTTATCCCTTCGGTTTTTGAGAACAAGTTACTTAAGTAATTGTAATCTTTATTAAAAATTTCACTTAAATATTGAGAAAAATTAACTTTTTCCAAGTCTTCATCTTTATACTTTTGAATAACACTAATTATCTCGGTTTTAATTCCGTCAATTAATTTTGTCTTAGTATCTTCTATTAATTCAAATCCTTCTTTTTCTAAAACAATTTTAATTTCATCTAAGTTGAGTTCATTAACATCTTGCCCTACTCGAACCTTCCCCAACTCAATTCTTTGAACTTCTATCCCGAGTTTTTCCAATTCTTCGCGTACAACTTTTATGCACCGCGGGCATACCATATTTTTAACATATAGTGTATTATCCATTTTGTATTCTCTTTGCATAAGCTCTAACTTTATTCAATAGTTCTATTTTTTCAGCCTCTTTTTCAGTGTTGACATATTTTTTTCTACTAACTCAATATAATTATCAGCATTCTTATTAGTAGAAATTAATTTATCATTATCCCATTTTAATGGATTATTTATTATATAACCCGAAATAGCGTTAAATGATTTTTTCTGCAAACCGTTATAAAAGTTATCCATTTCAAAAAACATTGCTTGGTAATCGGTAACCTTTTGTTTTAATTTACATGCTTTTGTTTTCCTATCATTTTTTTGCTATTTTGATTCTTTCACTAATCATAACACAAAACTTTAATGACTAAAAAATTTCATTTGCCATTTCCTCAACAGTCTCTTCACATGCAAATTACAATCTAAATTAGAGAAAAACAAGAAATATTAACAGAAAATATCATTTGTTAATACATAGGGATGTATAGCTTAGTTTAAAAAAATGAAACCCAAAGTTTTATCTAAGATTGACTTTTAATCCTTTTATTAAAAGAAACTTAACGATATAAAAAAATCAACCGTTCTCTTTTTCGTTTCACTCCAATCTTAACGCTTTCTTTTAACGACGAGGCTTTGTGAATTGACTGATATGTTTACATCAGTGTAAAACCGACAAAAAATTATATAACATTTTTCTAAAATTGTATGATGCCATATATTTATTAAAATGTATTTTATCAATACGATACATATGCAACATGGTGAATCAAGCATTGGTAAATTAATCACTTGCTTACCAGAGTTAAATATGATATTTTATTAATTAATGTACAAACAATCAGACTGAGGATAATTATGTTTCACGGATTTCATGGATTTGGAGGGGGAATGTGGTTTTGGATAATCGGTGTTCTTTTTATAGCATTAATGTTCGGAAGAATGTTTTCTCATCGGGGCAATTTCAGTAATCATCACCACTCTAACGATTTTCATCACAAAAGGTCTCCAATTGACATTTTAAAAGAAAGATATGCTAAAGGAGAAATTTCCAATGAGGAGTTTGAAAAAATGAAAAAAGAATTAAAGGAGAATTAATATGTTTAAGAACAGCTCAACTAAATTAACTTTTTTTACAACTGTTGCTATTTTTCTACTGCTCACCGGATGCAAAAGCTACTCACAAAAAAGCCATACAAGAAATAAAAATTTTAAAGCGGATGTTGAAATCAATATTTCCGCAAATAAGACAAATGTTAATATTTTACCCGGAAAATCAACACCTGCCTTAAAATATGAAGCAACCTTAGTAAAAGGAGATAAAAATTCCTTAAAGGTTATTAAAAATTCCTATTTAGGTCCGATAATTACCGTAAACAAGGGAGATAAGATTAGGATTAATTTCAAGAATAATTTGGATGAAGAATCCATAATACATTGGCATGGCTTACATTTGCCGGAAGACATGGACGGACATCCTCGCTTTGCCGTGGATGAAGGCGGAAAATACATCTATGAATTTACAGTAATGAATAGAGCCGGAACTTACTGGTTTCATCCTCATCCGCACGGAAGTACAGGTCCGCAAGTTTATGGCGGATTAGCCGGACTTTTCATCGTTCATGATAAAGAGGAACAAAGTCTAAATTTACCCTCCGGAAATTTTGACGTTCCTTTGGTAATTCAAGACAGAACATTCAACGAAGATAACGAGCTGGTTTACCT
The DNA here is from genome assembly GCA_964387835.1 of uncultured Melioribacter sp. Classification (GTDB taxonomy): domain Bacteria; phylum Bacteroidota; class Ignavibacteria; order Ignavibacteriales; family Melioribacteraceae; genus WGAL01. Next base: position 16,752 of record CAYLYR010000019.1, on the reverse strand, counting down.
TACAAGTCCAATGGAGAAGATGACGGGGTTTATCGGAAACAAGATTTTGGTTAACGGAAAGCCGAATTTCAAAATGAATGTGGAGTCGAGAGCTTACAGATTTCGATTACTCAACGGCTCTAACTCCAGAATTTATAAAATCGCATTTTCAGACGGAACACCGCTTACAATTATTGGAAACGACGGCGGATTACTAAGTAAACCGATTAAAAAGAATTATGTTGTTCTTGCACCAGCTGAAAGAATTGAACTCATTGTTGACTTTTCACATTTGAAATTAAATGACAAATTAACTCTCGTTAGCAAAAGCTTTCCTTACCAAGCAATGGGCGGAGGTATGATGATGGGCGGAAGCAATAACATTCTTTCTAACGGCGCTCCATTTTCAATAGCGGAATTCAAAGTTACGAAAACAGTTAAGAATGATTTTGTTTTACCAAAAAAATTATCCGTTATACCTCCAATTAATTTTTCAAATGTTATCAATAAAAATAATCCCAGAAAATTTATTTTTGCAATGAGCCACATGAGTTGGACTATTAACGGCAGAACTTTTGAGATGACGGAAGTCGCTCCGGATGAAATTGTAAAACTTAACACTTCGGAAATATGGGAATTTATTAACGGAAACATCGGACGTGGAAGAGGAATGATGGGCGGAGGTATGATGGGAGGAATGATGATGCAAATGCCTCATCCGGTACATATTCATCAATTACAATTTCGTATTATCGGCAGAACAACAGGAAACGATTTAAACTTATGGAACAGTTTAAAAGACGGATTCGTTGATGAAGGATGGAAAGACACATTTTTATTATTACCCGGTATGAAAGTTAAAGTTCTACTTTCATTTAAAGATTTCCCGGGATTGTTCCTTTATCATTGCCATAATCTTGAACATGAAGATATGGGAATGATGAGAAACTTTTTGATAGAAAAATAAAATTTTAGAACAAAATAGTCTGAAGTTTATTTAAAAAGCCGAGCTGTTTAGAACTCGGCTTTTAATTTTATCGTAAATATTAAATAATTTACTTATTGGAAAACGTTCCGAAATGTTTCATAAACTGAACTCTTTGGAGAAGCGCGGGATCGTTAACATTTCCGTAGCTTAATTTACCGCGGAAATCATCCAATGTGCTGTAACCTTTTTTGTTCATCCAATCTTCAATTTCTTTCAGCATAACTCCGATTTGTTCCGGACCGTTTTTATAAAGTGTGGATGCAAGCTGAACAACTTTAGCGCCGGCTAACATTTCCTTAATAACTCCCGTACCGTCGTGTACGCCTGTAGATGCCGCTAAATCACAATCGACTCTGTCGGACATCATCGCAATCCATCTGAGGGACATGTAAATATCTCTCGGACCGCTTAATACGTACGTGGGAGTAACTTTTTCCGTGTTTATGTCAAAATCGGGAGCAAAGAATTTATTGAACAATACCAATCCGCTCAATCCGGTTTCCGACAATTTTTTTATCATTCCGCCAAGATTCGAGAAATAATGACTCATCTTCAGCGTAACGGGAACATCAACTTCTTTAAGCAATCTATCAATAACATCAAAATAGAGTTTTTCGTTATCATCGCAAGTTCGCGTCATATCGGAAGGAAGCAGGAACATATTCAATTCAATTGCATCAACGCCTACTTCCACCATTTTCTTTGCAAAGTAAACCCATTCGTGGTTTGACATTGCGTTAATACTTCCGATAACGGGAATATTTGTTTGACGTTTACACTCAAGAATTAAATCAAGATAATCCTCAACATTCTGCTGCTTAACTCTCGAATCGAAGTAATCGAACAAGCCTTCGTCATAACCTTCTTTAACTGCTTGTTTAATTACGTGTTCGGCTTCCATTGTAATTTCTTCTTCAAAAATAGAGCGCAGTACAACCGCTGCCGCACCGTTTTGCTCCAAATTTTTTATGCTTTCGATATTATCCGTCAACGTTGAACTCGAAGCAATAATCGGGTTCTTTAACGATAAACCTAAATATTTAGTTGTTAAATCAGCCATTTTAATTTTCCTTATTTAAAATAAATTTTTCTATTCCTTTTACGGCGCGGAAGCCATCTGCAATAGCGCTGATTGCGTCCGCTCTGTTGTTAGCAATATCGCCGCCGGCAAATAGCCATTCAACGCCCGTTTGCTGTGCTTCGTTAACAACAATTCTTCCCCGTTTAATCTCAATTTGAGATTTAATTTTTTCCGGGATGAACGAGTAATCGGCTTCTTGTCCGATAGCTCCGATAACCGCCGTCGTTTCGATAATATGCTCGTCTCCTTCAATAATTTTCGGTCTCGGGCGTCCTCCTTTCGGATCGGGAACCATTTCGGCATTAGCGTATTTTATAGCAACAACTCTTCCTTCTTCGTTTGTAATCAATTCCAGCGGAATCGCCTGCGGTTTAATGTGAACGCCTTCATCTTCGGCGCCTTCAATTTCTTCCCAATCCGCCGGCATATCCTGCACTCTTCTTCTGTAAAGAATAGTTACATCCGCACCGAGACGACGGGAAACTCTCGCCGCATCAATCGCTACGTTACCGCCGCCGATTACAACAACTTTATCGCCTATTTCAACATGCTTATCGCTGTTAATATCACGGAGGAAATTAACCGCCTGAATTGAACCTTCGGCTTCTTCGTTTGCCAAACCGATTGAATATGGAACTTCAAATCCGATTCCGACAAATACCGCTTCATGTTTCTGATGCAATTCTTCGAGCGTTACATCTTTTCCGACCATTGTGTTGTAATGCAGTCTAACGCCGATACTTTCCATATATTCGATTTGCTTATCGATACTATCAAGCGGTAAACGATATTTCGGAATACCGTACATAATCATACCGCCGGCGTGAGCTTTGGATTCGTAAATATCAACATTAAATCCGCGCATTGCCAAGTAGTAGGCAACTGTCAATCCCGAAGGACCGGCGCCGATTATTCCCACACTGTGACCGTTAGGCGGAAGAATGGTAGGATTAACAATTTCTTTGACTATTTCATCGTTGGCTGCTCTTTCGGTAGCATAACGTTTTAACCAGCGGATTGCAACAGGTTCGCCTCGTTTACTGATTGCGCATATTTCTTCGCATCGGCGGGTACAAACTTTTCCGCAAGTTTCACCGAGCGGGTTGTTATCGTAGATTATGCGAATTGCATCTTCGTCGTTTCCGTGAGCAATTGCATTAATGTATTCGGGAATATGCATGTGAACCGGACAGTTGTCGGTACAGATACCGCAGCCGATACAACGCTCAGCCTCTTTGCGGGCTTCTTCTTCGGAGTATCCAAGCACAACTTCGGCAAAGGACTTAACTCTTTCGGAGCCTTCCAATTCACGCATAGGAACGCGTGCATATTCTAACAGCGAATGTTCCGAATCCGAAACAAAAGATTTTTTCTCTTTTCCTTCCGGATTATCTACACCGGGCGTCCACAAAAAAGAATCCGCATCTTCCGTTACGTAAATATAATCGGTTGTTAAACTAAGCGAGCCGGTAGGGCAAACTTCAACACAAAGTGCGCACCAGCAGCAGCGTCCGTTATCGACACGGGGTCTTAGTCCGGTATCGCCGGAATCAGCCTCAACCCCTTCAACGTTAATCATATCGATTGCTTTGTTCTGACAAATTGTAGAACATGTTCCGCAACCTATACATTCTTCCAAGTCGTTAAAATGAAGTCCTCTGTAGCGAGGAGCAGTAACTTTTTCTTCGTAAGGAAATTTAACCGTATGAGGATGTTTCCCCAGCTGATTTAGAGCTTTAAACGGTGACAATATTCCTTTTATATCAAATGCCATTTAAATTACCTCAACGTTCAATTTCTGGTGGACAAGTACCTAAACTGTTCATTATAAAAGATACATCTGCGATATTTGCTCCTTGTAAAACTCTTTCGAGAAGCGATACGCCGTGTACGTAAGCCGGTCCGCGAGCGTGAACTCTTCTCGGTTTCAACGAGCCGTCGCTGACCGCGTAATAACCGAATTCCCCTCGCGCGGATTCTGTCTTAACATAAGCGTCTCCCGGCGGAACTCTCCAATTTAACGGATTGGGAATTTTATTATAAAAATCGCCGCCGGGCATATTTTCGATTACTTGTCTGACAATCGAGATGGATTGTTCGAATTCGATGCGTCTTACCATTGCACGCGCCCAAACATCGCCTCCTTCATAAGTAGGAACGATAAAATTGAGTTTATCGTAAACTTCGTACGGTTCATCGATTCTTACGTCGTGTTTAATTCCGCAGCCTCTTAACGGAGCACCAACAACGCCCCACTCCTGAGCTTTCTCTTTATCTATAATCCCGACTCCTTTTGCACGTTTATAAAAAAGTGCATTGTTAAAGAGCAAGTCGTCGTAATCTTTCAATCTTTTTTCAAGATAATCCATAACTTTCAGAACCTTATCTGCAAAGCCTTCGGGAAGATCTCTGCGAACGCCGCCGGGCCAAATATACATGTGATAAACTCTGCCTCCGGTAAGCTGTTCGAATAAATCGAGAATGTAATCACGATCTCCAACCGTCCACTGAGGCATTGTGTAAAGTCCCATAGAACCGGATTGCCCGCCCATCCATAACAGATATGTGGCGAGTCGTGAAAGTTCGAGGACAAGCACACGAATATATTTTGCTCTTTCCGGTACTTCTCTTCCCTCTATCTCCTCGATTACACGAGATAAATTCTCTTCGTTCGGGTCAGGTTCGGGAACACAAATCCTACATACAATCGGGAAGCACTGCAGCCATGTTCTTGCTTCCATAAGTTTTTCAAACGCTCTGTGAAGGTAACCTACATGAGTTTGGGCGCTGACAATTGTGTCCCCCGTTACTTTTAGTTTTACCATCATGTTTCCGGTAATACCCGGGTGCTGCGGACCTAAATATATTGTAGTTTCTTTTTCTCTCATTCTAAATGCCGTACTGAATAAACTTTTGCCAATTCAGGGATTTTTTCCCCGCTTTTTTTAGTAATAGTGGTTCTAACATCTTGTGCGTCTTCTCTTCCGGGTCGGTTAAAGTATGTTTCTTTAGCATATTTAACCGTGTCGAAATCTCTTCGCATCGGCGGAATTCCTTCCCAATCCTCAAGAATAAAATCGGTAAGATTTCCATGACCGAGAAAATTAATTCCGTACATTTCATGAATTTCTCTCTCGTAAGTTTCTACTTGAGGCCAAAACTCTTTCAATGTCGGAATTTCAAGATTATCTCTATCTAATCGGATTTTTGCAATAACTTCAACCAAATTATCGTAGTTCATAACAATATAAACCAATTCCATTTCATTATCTTCAAGCCAATCAACGCACGAAATGTGTGAAAGGTGCTTAAACCCGAGAGAATCTTTTAAGTAAGCTAAAAAAGGATGAATTAAATCATTCCTTAATTTAACTTCAACACGTTGTTTCCTCGGAATACTGACTTCAGCCGAATGAAACGTATGTTTTATTTTATCTAATATTTCGTTTTCCACTTGTAATTTAACTTCCATTATCTCACCAATTATAATCAGGCATGTTCCAATTATGAATTATCTTTTTCTGATTTGCTCTATACCAATCTAAATTTTCCTTATATTTTCTTGCCCCTTCGGCTTTTCCTTCCGCAATAACTTTCTGAAGCTCGATAAAACCGCTAATAACCGCTTCCGGACGAGGCATGCAGCCGTTAATATAAACATCTACGGGAATGTACATATCGAGGAGTTTGATTGTATTGTATGAATCCCAGTACATACCTCCGTTAATAGTACATGAACCGAAGCCGATTACGTACTTAGGGTCTTGCATCTGTTCGTATGTTCTGATAACTCTCTTTAATGTTTTTACGGATAAATAACCTGTAATTAAAAGAACATCCGCTTGTCTCGGAGTTGCCGCTCCGCGAATACCGAAACGTTCGGCATCGTAACGGGAAGTCATTGTCGGCGGAACTTCAATTGCTCCGCACCCCGTTCCGTAAGCGAGAACCCAAAGAGAATGTTTACGAGCAAAACGTTCGATTGTTTGTACAATTTTTCTTGATTCTTTATCGTATGATACTTCCATATTCTCGTTTCCTACAAAACAACTATTAAAATTGCAATAATTCCGAAAACTGTCGGCCATTTCCAGAAAAACGTAATAGCCTGTTCGGTTCTATATCGTGGATTTACAATACCCGTTAAAACGGGAATCATATAAAGCAAAAAGGTTTTAACTATAAGCGTTACCAAATCTCCCGCGCCTCCGAGAAAAATATCGGTAAAGAGAACTAATTTGGCAAAAGTGAAAATTGAACCGCTTGTCTGCATCAATGCCAGATATTTTCCTCCAAACTCAGATGCAGGACCGGAAGCAATTTCAGCAGGCGCAAAAGTAACATCAAACGGAGCATAATGCATCATACCGAGGAACGCCAATATAGCTGCAATAAATGCAAAAGGAGATTGGAAAATAATCCAATGAGAAAAACTATCTTGAACAGCCATAAGGTCGGAAATTGAAGTTGTCTTAAACTGAATCATTATTGCTACCAACGCAAGAACAAAGGGAACTTCATATCCTACCATAAGCGCCAAACCTCTTGCAACGCCGATTGCCGAGTTCGGGTTACCCGTTTGTCCGGCGCCGAGAGCCATTCCCAACGATCCGAAAACCATCATATAAAGTAAGAAGATTATATCGCCGTTAAAGCTATTATTCAGCCAAAGGGATGAATCTTTCAAGACAGGAATGAAAAAGAGCGAAGTTACCGATGCCGTAATTGCAAAAACAGGTCCCCAGTGCTGCATTAATCCGTGATGAACAGCGGTTTTTTTACTGTAAAGTTTAATAATATCCCAAAAGTTTTGAGTAATCGGCGGTCCAAAACGGTTTTGGACTCTCGCGGTAATTACTCTAACAATACCGCCGTATGTTACTCCGACAACAAACGCGGTTATCGGTGTAATTATATATCCCAAAATTTTTATCCAAGTTGAATCCATTGTTCTTCCTTTTTATTCCAGCATTAACTATAAATGAATACCAAATATTGAACCCGAAAATAGAATCAGAATTACAACCATTAAAATTACGTACATAGCGTAAGTCTGTCCGTTTCCGGTATAAACATATCTTAAATACTCAAATGCCGATTCAAGATTTGAGCCAATCAAGCTAAATAATTTATCTACGCTCCATTTTAAGATAGGGGCAATTGCTCTTTCAAACGGCTGATTAAAATTAACGGCATAAGTAAGATTTTCATTTTCTGTCGGAACTTCACCTGCCGTATGAATATCTTTTGTTGAAACTTGTCTCGTTGCTTTAGCATTTTTTATCCCGACAAATATTGCTCCGAGAATAAATATCGTTCCAATGGTTCCGGCTATAACCAGCATATTAATTTTTTCTCCCCAAGCGCTGAATACAACCTGCGGTTCCCACGAAGCTTTGAAATTACCGAGATAACCCATTGCTTTTCCAATCGGATCTAATACTAATCCAGGGAAAACGCCCGCAATCAATACAAAAACCGTTAACAACATCATAGGAACAATCATTGACCACGGTACTTCCTTTACGTGTTCAAACTCTTTTTCCTCCTGTCCGAGGAATAATGAGAAGATGAATCGGTAAAGATAAAGGAACGCCGCCGTACTTGCGATAAATATTACTATTATCAAGAAGTAATGATTTGATTCGAGCAATGCTTGATAAAGCATCCATTTGGAAATAAAGCCGCCGAGAGGAGGAATTCCCGCAACGCTGATAATACCGAACAATGCGGTTAAAAACGTAAGGGGCATCTTTCTGATTAATCCGGAAACTTCGTTTAAACTTGTTGTGCCGGTTCTCATATAAACCGCTCCGGCTGACATAAAGAGCATTGCCTTAAATGCGCCGTGCATAATTGTAAGGAAAAGCGCCGCCATAATTCCGAGAGGCGTTCCGAGCGCCAAACCGACAATAATATATCCTAACTGTCCGATAGAGGAATATGCCAATAATTTTTTTGCATCGCTCTGAATAACTGCGTAAAAAGTAGCAAGCATTGCCGTTAGTCCGCCGAGCCATGCTAACGTTTCTCGCACATATTCGAAAATTTCAGTATTTGCGGCAAACTTAAATAGAACCAATCCTAATCCGAAAATACCCATTTTTGATAAAGCGCCGGAAAATACGGCTGTAAACCCGGAAGGAGATTCTTTGTACGCTTCAGGCGCCCAAATATGAAGAGGCATCATTGCGCTTTTCACTCCGAACCCGAGAGCAAGGAATGAAACAACAATCACCTGAGTCCAAACACTCAGACCGGAAAACATTTTAATATTTTCACTTAGTAAAAACGAATTGGATTGAGCATAAAGAATTACGATTGCCGATAAAATTAAATATGCGCCGATTGCGCTATATGCAAAATACTTAATTCCGGCTTTATGCGATTTTTTATTACCGGAATAGATTACAAGCATAAATGAAGACCAGGTCATAACTTCCCAGAAAAAGAATAGAGAAACCAAGTCCTGACTGTAAACTATTCCAAGCATTGCGCCGAGCGAGAAAAGGAAATTCATATAGTAGTAACCTAAATTCCTTTTTCCTGCCATAAAATCCATTGAGTAAAGTATTCCGAGGAATCCGAGTACAGCCACAAGCATTGCGAACAATGCAGAATAATTAGTGCTTTTCCAAACGACGGTAATCGAGCCGAGCGCTAATGAATACTCTCCGCCGCATGAAGGCAGAGCAAAAACCAAATATCCGGCAAATGCCGCTATTAACGCTGCCGTCCATGAAGCTCCCTTAGGAACAAAACGGTTTGCAAGCCAAGCAAGCACTCCGCCTAAAAACATAACCGATAATATTACTGGAACCGAAATCATATTCAAATCCGTTAACTCTCTTTAATATTAAAACAATCCTGCCTTGATGTAATCGGCAGCATTTAATAAATTATTAGCCGCAGGCGTAAGCCATTTTTCAATAACGCCCGGGAATAAACCGACATATAAAATAATTGCCGCAAGAACTCCCATTGCCACCAAACCCGAAATTGGCGTCCGGCGAACATTATCGGGAACTTCTTTTCTTGTATAAAGCTTAACAACAGCTCTTAAATAATAAATAGCTTCTATAACGCTACCCGTAAGAATGAGCAATAGAATTGCAATATCGCCTGCTTTCGCTACGGAAATTAAAATAAACAGCTTACTCCAAAATCCGGAGAAAGGAGGTAACCCGATAATTGCCAACGCTCCCATTGCAAAAAAGAAACTTGTAATAGGTTTATCGTAGCCAAGTCCTTCCAAGTCTTCTATTTGTTTTGAACCGGAATGGAACACCAAGTAACCGGCGGCAAAGAATAACAGCGACTTAATCAGTGCGTGATTAAACATTTGGAACAGCGCGGCGCTTGTGCTTGCCGTAGTTCCTATTCCGAAAGCAATAATCACTAATCCCATCTGTCCGATACTGGAAAACGCAAGCATTCTTTTTATCTGATGCTGACGCATTGCCGCCATCTCGGCAATTAACAATGTTAGAATTCCCATAAAAATAAGGAACTGCATAACTTCGGGAGTTTTGAAGAATAAAAAGACTATTCTTATCATTGCGTACAAACCGGCTTTTACAACAATTCCGCCAAAGACTGCGCCTACAGGCGAGGGGGCTTGGGAATAAGCATCGGGCGCCCAGCCGTTAAGCGGGAACATTTCCGATTCAATCCCCATTCCGACAAGAACCAAAATTAAAACAAAGCCTTTTGCCATCGGGGGAATTAAGTCTATTTTACCTGCAATATCCGCAAAATTTAATGTTCCCGTGTAGCTGTAAATAATCATTACGGAAAGCAGATAAAATGTTGACGAAAATGAACCGATAAGCAGATATTTAAATGCCGCTTCAGCTCCGTCTTTATCGCGTAAAAATGCCGTTAACGAATATGCTGCAATCGAGGTAATCTCCAAGAATACGAACATATTGAACATATCGCCCGTTAGCAAAATCCCCGTAGAACCTGTTATCAACATCATAAAAAGCATATAATACTTTTCAATCGGTTCACGGATAATAAATTTATAGCTGTATAACCAAATCACAAATCCGACTATTGTAACCATCGTAATCAAAAAAGCTGCCGTAGCTCCGTAATAGAGTGAAATTCCGAACGGAGGTTTAAATCCGGCAACTACCTGAACAATAGGTTTTTCCATAGCTTTCGGGAAAAGAAGAATCGAACCGTATGATAAATAAAGAAAAACGATTCCGGGAGTTAACTTTACTAAAGTTTTAGAAACCTTTCCCAACAATGGAATTAAAAAAGCTGCAAAAAGAGGGATCGCTATATAAAGTACAGGAGAAAATTCCATCAAATCCTTCCTACCATTTCAATTGTCTGATCTTGTTAATATTTAATGTTTTGTGGTGATCGTAAAGTCTGATAACCAAACCGAGCGCCACGGCTGTTGTCGCAAGTCCGATAACAATAGCTGTAAGTACAAGAGCTTGCGGAACAGGGTCAACCATTTTATCGGCGGTAAGCGAAGGCATCGAGAAAATAGGAGCTGTTGCATCCTTAACATATCCGACCGAAATAAATAAAAGATTAACACCACTATCTACAATGGAAAGTCCGATAACGATTTTCAGAAGATTTTTCTTCGTCAGTACCGCGTACATTCCGATTAATATTAGTGATATTGCTCCGATATAATATAGCATTCTATATTTCCTACCTAATAGTTTTTAACATATTATCCAAAACGCCTGTTAATTCCGCGCCTACTTTAAAGCCGACGGCAATGTAAATTATCGGGATTATTCCGGCGCTTACCAAATCATTCGGTGTTCCGAGCGGCAGAAAATTCTGCAGAAACGTTGTTCCCATTGCCAAACCGATTAAACCGACAGTTGCAAAAGTTAGTCCGGCTAATGATTCAATCCACGTTAATGCGTTATGACTTACATTAAAATGCCTGTAAGACATAAACATCAGCAAAACGCCTGTGGCGATAATTGCGCCGCCCTGAAAACCTCCGCCGGGAGTTAAATGTCCGTGAACAAACACATAAGCGCCGAGTAAAACAACCATCGGATAAAGCATCATCGAAGTAGTTTTTACTACAACGCTTGCGCCTTGTAAACGACGTTTTTCACCTCGTTTTCCGAATAAAATTGCACCGAGACCGGTTGCCGCCAAAAAAAGAACCGTAACTTCGCCGAGCGTATCAAATCCTCTGTAACTCACAACAATAGCCGTAATAACGTTTGCCGCTCCGGTTTCTCGAACGGTATTTTCCAAGTAATATTTTCCAACGCCTTCACGTTTTTCGCCGAAAGGCATGTGGATAAAAACATTTATAAAATAATACCCTACTATTGCAAGCAGAAGTATTGCTATCGCTTTTCTCATTCTTCGTACCTATCGGTTTTCTTAATTGCAATTACAAAAATGATTGTTGAAAGAGCCACGCCGATTGCCGCTTCCGTTAACGCCACATCGGGAGCTTGAAGTAAGTAGAACAAAATCGATAATACAACGCTGATTGCCGAAGTTCCGAGCGCGGCAAGAAGAAGATCTTTTTGCCATACGGAAAAAACCGCGGCAATAATCTGAACAACAACCAGAACCAAAACTAAAACTGCTAACCAACTCATTATTCTTTTTCCTCCGATTTTTCCTCAACCGGTTCAAGAGCGTCCATATCTTCTTCTTTGGTAAAAGGTTTTATTCCCATTTTGTAGCTTCCTCTTGCCAAAGCATGGGAGCTAATAGGATTGGATATTGCAATAAAAACGGCAATAATAAGCGTTTTCCAAAACCATTCGGGATGAACAACTCCTACTCCGAAAATCGTTCCCATCGCTCCGAAAGTAACTGATTTTGTAGCCGTCTGCATTCTGGAATAAACATCCGGCATTCTGAAAAGTCCGAGCGCCCCAAGCAGCAGAAAAGCAACTCCCACCACAATAATTACCCAGCCGATAATTTCAACAACGCCCATTATAAACCTCCCTCTAAATATCTTGCGAGAGTAAGAACGCCGATAAAGGATAAAACTCCGTATATCAGCGCTACGTCGATATAAATGTAACGGTCAAAATAAAGTCCGAGCAAAACAAGACCGGCTGTAGTAATGGTAGTAATGTTATCAAGCGCTACAATTCTATCCGATGGGGTTGGACCAACCAAACCGCGATGTACAACAAAGAGGGTCGCTAATCCCAATACAATCAAGATGTATATAATCATTTAAAAAATTCCTTTAAAATCTTTTCAAAATTTTCTCCGATTTCTCGGACAATTCCTTCCGGATCTTTTGTGGTTACGTCAATCCAATGGATAAATAGGCTGTTATCGATAACGTCAACGGTAATTGTTCCGGGCGTTAACGTAATGGAATTTGCAAGAATAGTAACAGCGGTTGGATTGGTGAGTTGAGTTTTATACTCAACGATTCCCGGATTGATCGGCATTTTCGGCGAGATTACCCGCTTGGCAACATCAATGTTAGCTTTAATCAAAGCAATCATAAATACAAACAAATACTTTATCATAAGAACAACGCGGCGAGGTGAGAAAAAGCCTAATCCTTCCACGGTAAAAGTTTTGTATGAAAATGATGCTATTATAAAGCTAAGGACTGCGCCGGTAATTAGTTCTGCAGTTGCCAGAGATGTTGTAAAGCCTAACCAAATCAGAAATAAGACAATAAAAGTAAATAAGAAACGGCTCATATTTTTTTATTCTACAATTAATTCTACAAATAAATAATAATACAATACCAAAATATCCTATATTCTAAAATAAGATACAATACTATTTTTTATTTTTTTTATTTTTATTTCGTCAACATAGTTCTAAGCCCGTTTTTTCGGCTCTTTTCCCGTTTTTCCGCTTAATAAAAAATATTTTGAAAAGTCAATTTTTCTTTTTTTGTTCGGCGGGAATCGGCTTCAAGACTATTGTTGTGGTCTTTCCGAGACTGACGACTATTTCACTGATTTTATCTTTTGTGAAATTTAACAGGTTACCTTCTCCTTTCCAGACTTCAAACTTGCCGAAAGAATTATGAAAAGGTGAGCCGTTCATTCCTTCCGTTTTAACAAAATCATTGGGAAAAATGAGTTTAAATTGCATAGTCTCGCCGGGACCAATAACGGTTTTATCCGGAAAATCATCTCTTTTTCCCTTCAGCAAAACATATTTTGTACTATCCGAAGCAACAACATAAAAGTTATCTTCATTGTAATTTGTTGCAATGGGCTTCTGGCTGCGGTTCACTACCTTCAGCAAAAGGTAATCCGGAGTAATCTCGGCATAAGCAAAAACCAACGGATTCATCTCAAACGTACTTGCGTACTTAGCGCCCTCTTCATCCGAATATGAAACAATACGAAATCGATTTGCCGCATCGGGATTCATCCCTATTCCGAAAAAGTCGTTCAATGGAGTTGATGAACATGCCGAAAGACTAAGAACGGCAATTAACATCAAAAGGTGTTTGATTTTATTTTTCATAATAATGCTCCTATTTAACAAGAATTTTTATCGGCGGTCGTTTCTTAATAATGCTTTCCGCAAACCGGAAACAGACCGCAGTAATATTTTTCACAATTACAACTTCCACATTACGCCTAAGTTTAGAGATAAAAATCCGTAATCATCAACATCCCAAGTTTGTCCCGATTTTTTCTTTATAGTCGCCATTGCGTAATTAAATTTCAGTTGAGAAATAAATTGAACTTTTTCATTTATCGGATAAGTAAACGCCGCATCGGGAATAATAGAAACATGAAAACGATTTTGTGAAATATTTTTCCCGGAGTTTGAAATGGATTTGGAAACGTACATCGCACCGAATGCAAAACCGAAGTTAAAACTCGGTTTGTTCCGATAGCCGAAAAAATAATGCGTTTGCAAAAGTAAAGGAATCGCAATAACCGAGCGGTCGTTATTGCCTGAAACCAACGTTCCGTCAAAGTCATAACTATCGTCGCTATTTTCCGAAAAGTAATTTATTCCGGAAGCAAAGCCTATCGAAATATCTCTATCGATAAATTTTCTGTACTCAACCGAAACTCCGAGAGGACTTGCATTTGAAATAAAATTATTAAAGTGCGCTAAAGTTACCGACGTGCTTACGGTTCCGATAACATATTTTTGTTGTGCAAATAATGTTGTAACACTGAAGAGAACCAACACCAAAAAGATTTTTTTCATTTTAAATCCCATCATTTTATCTAAAATATTAATTGAAAATAACTAATTTAATAAGAAAAAAAGAAATAAATATGTGGAAAAATATAATTCAGATTGCAGGCGTAAAAAATTTAGATGAAGCTGAAATGCTTATTTCAAAAGGCGTTGAGTATATTGGTTTTCCTCTTCGTTTAACGGTCAACGCCGAAGACACATCCGAAAAAGATGCAAAAACAATTATTGCGGAAATTAAAGGAAAGTCAAACCCCGTACTAATTACATATCTTTCCCAAGCGGATGAGATTGCCGAATTTTGTAATTATCTTGATGTTGATATTGTTCAGCTTCACGGAGACGTTGATAAAAAAGAGTTGGAAAAGTTAAAAAAAATTAAACCCGAATTACAGATAATAAAAAGTTTGGTTATTAAAGAAAACAACTTCCCTTCGCTGGTTGAAACCGTTAACGAATTATCTCCTTTTGTTACGGCATTTATTACCGACACATTCGATCCCGAAACCGGCGCCGAAGGAGCAACCGGTAAAACACACGATTGGGAAATAAGCGAACGGCTTGTTCAATTAAGTCCGAAGCCGGTAATCTTGGCAGGCGGATTAAATCCCGACAATGTTTTTGACGCAATAGTGCATGTTAAACCGGCGGGTGTAGATTCCCACACAGGCGTTGAAAACTCGGACGGAAATAAAAGTGCGGGAAAAACGGAAAGGTTTGCAGCGGAGGCGAAGCGCGCATTCGCATCAATTGGAATTGTGAAAAACTAACTTATGAAGCCGCCGTTAAATTTTACCGAGAGATTCGTTCTAACGGAATTCCCACTCTCGAATTTAGGAATAAACATTGAAGTCGATTTTATATTAAGAGATTCTAAAATCGAATTGGTTTATGGCGTGTCGGGTGATTTAACCGAAATAATCTTGCCTTTGTTTGATAAGATTGAACGGGCAGGTAATCTTTGGGAAAACAGCTGCTTTGAATTTTTCCTTGCCGAGAAGCAAAATCCGGAATATCGGGAATTTAACTTTTCACCTTCCGGCAAATGGAATCTCTATTCCTTTTCTTATTATCGGACAAATATGAAGGAATGCGGCGAAATTGATAATATTGCAATTAAATCGGAGAAAAGAAAACACGAATTTTTCCTCAACGCTGTTCTTGATTTTAGTCTGCCGAAATCACTTTCGGTTTATGAATTCCAACTTGCCGCTATTCTTAAAACCAAAGCAGGCACAAGGCGCTTTTTCGCGATTGATAATTCCTCCGAAAAACCCGATTTTCACAATCGAAAATTTTTTATAAATTTATAAGCCGTTAGATTATTACTCATCAAAAATATTGAGACAATCAATTTCGGATAAGAGATTTCAAGACTTTCAGATTCTCCAAATCCTCCAATTGCTCCTTTCCTTTGGGAGTTTCTAATATTTTCGGGACGCGGAAAAGTCTCTCGTCGTTCATAATATTTGCAAATCCCTCAAGTCCGATAAACCCTTTGCCGATATGTTCATGCCTATCGACACGGGAGCCAAGCTCTTTTTTACTGTCGTTAATGTGAAAACACTGCAAACGCTCCAAGCCTATTATTTCGTCGAATTCGGAAATGGTTTTTTCGTAAGCCGCTTCGCTTCGTAAATCGTAGCCTGCTGCAAAAATATGCGCCGTGTCGATACAAACCGACATCCTCTCCTTTTCCTCAACAAGTTCGATAATCCGCGCTATCTGTTCAAACTTGTACCCGAGATTTGTTCCTTGTCCGGCGGTAAGTTCAAGCATACTGCTTACGGCAAAACCGCGAGTTTCTTCATGCGCCCGATTTATCGATTCAGCTATTAGCTCCAATCCATATTCTTCCCCTTTGCCTCCGTGCGCCCCCGGATGGAAATTAAGATATTTAATTCCGAGTTGTTCGCAGCGATACAGTTCATCTACGAAAGCTCGGCGCGATTTCTCCAAGTTTGCCTCATCCTTCGCACAAAGATTTATTAAATACGAATCGTGGCTAACCACATAACCGAGATTGGATTCGCTTATTAATTTTTTATATCGCTCGATTTCTTTTTCCTCCAACGGTTTTGCCTGCCAGCGATTATTGTTTTTTGTAAAAATCTGCATAGCCGTAAAACCGAGTTTTTCCGCACGTTCAACAGCTTTTGAAACTCCTCCCGCAGTAGAAGTGTGAGCACCGAGTAATTGTTCCATATTTTATTAATTCCCAAATCTTTATTAAACAATATCTAAATATAATTCCGCTGTTTGAAAAAAGATGAAATTTCTGTTATTGCAAATCCTTGACGTAGGAAATGGTGAGAAATTTTTCTTTTTAGTCCTTGGACTTCGTCCATAGCTATTATATTTTGTTCCGCGGTTTTTCGCTTTAATTTATTGGACAAACTTGCACTACACTCTAAACCGATGAATCGGTTACAACATATTTTCTTTTCCCCACAGCCCAATGGATATATCCATGGGTTAGCGGAAAAAAGCCGACTACTGTGATTAACTATTCCAAGCTCACAAACCTTCGAGGTTTTCAAAA
>CAYLYR010000018.1:8555-20160 GCA_964387835.1 uncultured Melioribacter sp. | reverse complement strand
TGAATTAATTAATGAATTACTCCCCCTTTTAAGCCGTTTCGTTAACTCGGGACGGCTTTTTTTATTTAATCTTTTTACACATTAACGACTTAAAAATAATTTCTGTCTTGAATTGATGTCGATTCTTAGATTTTATCAGAGCTTCTATTTTTTTTATTCCCGATTCATATTCTTTCTCGGACAACATCGCCAGCTGTGATGAATTATGTTTTTTCAGAAACGGATCTTCAAAAACTTTCTCTCCGTAAAAATCTTTGCCGACTTTATCAACCGTTGAAATAGTTGGAGTGGAGAATTTATTTCTCTCAAAAATATTCTTTAATACTTCCGGTTTTTCAAATCTCGAATAATCGAGTTTTTTTACTTTCGGGAAGTAATCATAAAGATACCATAAATATTGTGGATCGTGAACATCGGCAAATATCAGAAGAAATACGCCGCTCGGCTCCAAGATTCTGAATATTTCTTGAGCAAGCAAATCTTTTCTTTTAATAAAATGTATTGCATTAACAATAAACACAAAATCGAATGTGTTGCTGTAAAATGGAAGTTTTTCCCCGTCGGCTTGAATTATTCGTGTGATATTTTTCCCTTTTGCCTCCTTAAGCATTCCGAAAGATAAATCCAACCCGACTTTAAACCTGCTGAAATTTTCAAGCCACTTTCCGGTCCCGCATCCGATTTCAAGCGTTCGGTTTACATTGTAAAATTTTTTCAGTGAGTTTTCTATTCCGGTAAAATCAGCTTCGGAAAATCGCTCGTCATATTTTGCGGCTATTTCATCATATCCGGATTTCATTGCTTCTTATTCCAAAGAAAAAAGGGGAAGTCATTTCCCCTCTAATTCTTATTTATATAGATAACGTTTTATCTTGTGAGTTGGAGTTTTAATAAAAGGCTCGGGCTGATGCTCAATTTTGTTTATTCTTGAGAAAGAGGGGACAAATTCATTTGTCTTTTTCATTATATCTTTAAGAATTTTATCGATTAGCTCATTGGCTTCGGCATCCGACATTTTACCTGCGCCGAGCAAATCATCCATTGCTTCCTGGTCGAGGTGAACTAACGCAACAATTTTTCCGTCCCGCTCCAATACAATTGATTCCGCAACGAATTCCTGACTATTAATCACCGTCTCTATTTCTTCAGGATAAATATTTTTACCGTTTGCCCCGAGAATCATATTTTTGCTTCGTCCTTTAATAAACAGATAACCGTCTTTATCCACAATGCCCAGATCGCCCGAGCGGAACCACCCGTCATCGGTAAGTACTTCTTTTGTTCGTTCTTCGTCTCGGTAATATCCTTTCATCACATTGGGACCTTTTATTAAAACTTCGCCTTCAATTTTTTCCGGATTTTCACTTTCAATTTTCACATCCATTCCGTTAAGAGTTTTTCCTGAAGAACCGAAACGAACATCATTCGGGTGCGTTCCCGTAACGAGAGGAGAAGTCTCCGTTAATCCGTAACCCATAGCGTAAGGAAAACCGGCTTCCTTTAAAAACAATTCAACCTCCGAAGATAACGGAGCGCCTCCCATTGTAAACATTCTTAATCTTCCTCCGAATGTTTCCATCAATTTTTTTCCTGCGGATTTGTTAATCAACTTCCTGAGAAAAGGAACGGAATATGCTTTTTTAACAATTCCTTTACTATTTATTTCTTTAAGAATGCGCCCTTTATAGATTTTCTCGATAATCAAAGGAACGGAAAGCATTACCGTGGGACGAACTTTTTTTAATGCAGCGACCAAACTTGTGGGAGTAGGCGGCTTTTTCGTATAATAAATAGACGCGCCGACATTTAATGGAGTTATAAATCCGAGCGTTGATTCCATTGTATGAAAAAGAGGTAGAACAGAGAGAAAAACATCGTCTTGTGTGATGTTAACAAGCTGAATTGTTGCTTCCGAATCCGAAACAATATTTTTATGGGTCAGCATCACTCCTTTTGAATTTCCGGTTGTCCCGGAAGTGTAAAGCAGCGCCGCCAAATCTTCCTCTTCAACTTCTTCGCTCTTTAATCCCACATAGGATAAAGCTTTATCAAGAATTCTATTTAATTCTACTTTACTGTTTTGGAGAGCGTCTTTAATAATATCCGATTTGGTATCTTCGGGAACTAAAATAAAATCATCAAGCAGAATTTTCGACTCGAGAAAATTAAGCTCCAAGTCTTCGATTTTTTCAAATAATTTTGATGAAACAAATATAGCTTTTGATTCGGAGTGAATTAGTATATGCTTTATTTCCGTAGGTTGGAATTCCGTCATTATCGGAACTGCGATTGCGCCGATTGTTACAATTGAAAGATACGCAATGCCCCAATTCGGACTGTTCTCGGCAAGGAGGGCAACTCGGTCTCCTTTAACAATTCCGCGCGAACGAAGAAAATCCGAAACCTGATTTACTTTTTCACCTAACTCTTTGTAGGAAATCCTGTTACCGTCAATTGATGCTAATGCAATATTATCGGCATATTTGCCTATTGAATTTTTTAATACTTCGGCTATTGTTAATTTTTCCAAGTCTGGCATTTTTCCTCTTAAAATTTATTTTTTATTAAAAATAATATAATTTTATTTACAATATAATTGTAATTTTATAAAACAAAAATACCGGAGAGTGATATGAGAAAAGTGATTTTTACGGCAATAGTATTAGGAATGTTCTTTACAGTTAATGCACAAAATAATGAAAATGCGACAAACGGGAAATGGATGCCCGAAGCTGTCGCCGGACTGAATTTAAGTCAAGTGGCGTTAAGCAATTGGGTTTCCGGCGGTGAAAATAAACTTGCATGGAACTTTACTTTCGAGGGAAAATTGAATTACCGGAAAGATAAACTCGGCTTTACAAATTTGCTTAAAATAAATTACGGAAGAACGAAAGAAGGCGGCGGCTTGAATAAAACGGTCCAAAACGACCTACTGTACAACAACAAGCTAAGTTACAAATCGGGATGGATTTTCGATTACTACGCCGGCGCAAACCTTATCTCATACATTGCACCCGGTTATAACTATTCCTCCGCCGAACCTATTAAAGTTTCCGAGTTTCTTAATCCGGCGGACGTTACGGAATCTTTCGGACTCTCTTATGATAAAAGCAGAGTTATCCAATCTCAGTTGGGTATAGGTTTTCACCAAGTTTTTACTAAGCCGATTGATGATACAAATTCCAATTCCGAAGTAAAAAGCGAAACCGGAATTGAAAGTATTACGAATATGAAATTAGGTTTAACAGATAAAATTTTGTGGACTTCCTATTTGAGATTTTTTTCCGGATTCAATCGTTTGGATACTTGGGATGTTCGCTGGGATAATACCGTAACCGCTTCGGTTAACAGTTGGTTAAATGTTAATCTTACTTTTCTAATCATCTACGATAAAACCCAAAGTCTGAAAACGCAGGCTAAAGAAGCATTGCAAATCGGCGTATCGTATAAGCTGCTGTAATTATAGCGGATTAAACGGTTTTTTCAACTTCATGAAAATGTTTATCAATTTCGTTTTGCAATTCAATTGTTTTTGAAAGCGCCGTTACGATTTTACAATAGGTTTGGATTTCATCTAAAGTAAGTGTTTTTCCTTTACGGTCTTTCAGCCACTTATTGCAAACTTGGTAACCGCCTATTTGATAAAGCCAAACTTCTTCTTTTATTCCGTCAAAATATTGTTCTTTGTTTATCCGGACTCTTTCATTGTCGTATATCGGTTTTTCAACTTTAGCACTTCCTTCAACAGGAAATTTGGAAATTGTTTTCTCCAATTCTTTTGACTTTAGTAAATGCAAATCGGCAATCCGGCGTCCGAGTTTACCGAGTTGAATAAAAAGCCGGTAATCTTTAGTAAAAGGAATGCGCGGAAAATCTATCTTTAAAAATTCCGAATATTTTTGGCGGTAAATGTTGCTGTAAAGAAGGGCGTAAATGTAGTAAAATATCTCTTCGGCTTTCGGTTTCTTACCGTAATCATTTTCAAGTTTAGCAAAAAGTTCTTCAGAAATATTCGGGCGTTTTTTAGCGTACGAAACTTCCGGCTCGAAAAGCACCATTACGGCAGGATTGTAATGTCTTTTCTTTTTTTCGCTACTGTAAAGGTAGAGCGGGAAAAGATAAGTAATCTCACTTGTATTATTAGAAACAAACGAACTCTCAATAATCAAATCGCTTACAAGCGCGTGCTTCCAATTTCTACCTACCTTACTTTGTTTGGAAACCGACAAACCGATATTCTCTTCATTTAACATATTTTGCATTACTTTTTTACGAGTTCTTTCAATCAATTCATCATGATAAAATATCCAGCGAGTGTCAAACGGTCTGTAAAGAATTTTTGTGTAGGCGTTTTCCAAATTTTCATCTCTCATCAGATTTTTTCTTCGCTCGCTTATCTTCCAACTTTTATTTTCTCTCAAATCATAAGCTTGTTTAATTATTTCATCGGCTGTTGTAGGATTAATAAATTGATGAATTCTATTTTTAAGTTGTCTTTTGTCAAAATCGATAACAAAATTATCTCTTGCCGTAACAATCCCAACGCTATTTACGGGGAAAATATCGGTTATTTTAAAATAAGTTTGATATTTCAATAGCGACTTGCTGTCTTGCGGAATAAAAAGATAATACTCGCCTTTGGGTTTTAGTTTTTTCCATTTTACGTTTTTAATATTGTGTTTATTAAGCCAATCGTATTTATGTTTTCTTGTCCCGTAAACTTCTTGATGGTAAACGGATTTTGATTTCCGATTTTTATTTTTGATGAATAAAGCAATAGCTACGCCCTGACGAATATCGAAAACATTTTCATCTTTCCCGCCGTCGGGCGCTTGCTCTTTTTTCAATCCGTTCCCGTGCAGATCAAGAATATAAATCTCGTCGAAACTCTTCATCAAAGATTGCCGCATACCTCTGAAAGTAGGATTATCGAGATAGCTGTGGTTGGTAATGAAACCGAGAACGCCTTCTCCTGCTTCGTCTATTTTCCACTGTGCAAAGCGAATAAATTTCACGTAATCGTCCTGCAGCCATTTGGGATTTTTTTCGCCGAGCGGCTTGCCGTCAACTTGGTAATATTCTTTAATTACTTTGGAAATCCATTCACCTCTATTTGAAGAATGCCCGGAATAAGGGGGATTGCCGAGTATTACCAAAATAGGAACTTGCTTTTTAACTTTACCGGCTTCGTGGTTTTCGTGGGAAAGCGAGGACATCCCGGGAAATTTTGATTCTTCAAGCTCTTTCATTTCAAGCGTGTTAGTCAAATAATATTTCACACGCTCGTCATCTTCCATTTTATATCCGAGTTCTTCCAAGAGGAAAGACATTTTCATATGCCCGATTGCATAGGGCGCCATCATTAATTCAAAGGAATAAAAATTTTGCAGAATCTGTTCTTTTAAAAAAGTTTTAACAGCGCCTTTGCCGTATTTACTTACAAATTCTTCGACGGCTGATTCAATAGCTTTCGCTAAAAAGCCGAGCGTTCCGCCTGCCGGGTCAAGCAAGGTTACATTTTTTGAAGCAAGTCCGTCGGAAATATTAAACTTTTCTTTAAGTATCTCGTGGAGCGAACGAACAATAAAGGAAATAACCGGCTCGGGCGTGTAATAAACTCCCCGTTTTTCTCTTGTTTTCGGATCATAAACCGAGAGGAATGTTTCGTAAAAATGTAAAATCGGGTCGTTCCCTTTTCCTTCGTGATAATATTGGTCGAGAATTTTTCTTACGTCCGCAACATTTAGAACTTCGGCAATGTCATCAATTATTACTTCCATTTGCCGCGGCAAATCTTCCAAAGAAATGAATTTGAAAACATCTCTAAGGATTCCAATAGATTTGGGAATGAACGAGTAAGCAAGTTTTCTATTAAAATCTTTTTGCGCCCGAAGTCGAGCGGCAAATAGACCGTATGTAATGGTTTGTGAATAAATATCGGCAAATTCATTTTCCTTTATTCCGGCAATTAAAAACTCTTTAAAAGCATCATAAAATCCGTGAACCGATTCCGTGCCTTGCCTTAATTCTTCGCTTACAATTTCATCTTTAAGGAACTTTGTTCTTTTGGCAAGCTCAACGGCAAGAGTTTTTGCGGTGTAAGTTCTCGGAAGTGAAAAATCGAGAAATCTTTTGAGCAGTTCAAAAAACTTATCTTCGTTTTCAAGCGGCGGAACGGTAGAAAGTTTTTTAATCACAAGGGGACGTGCGATTGATATTTTTTCTATTCTTTCACCGTTCCGGTATAAACGGAATTCCGTGAAGTTTGTTAAAATTACGTTCGGGAAAGTTGCCAAATATCTTTCGAGTTGTTCGCTCTCTTCAATTCTGTCGAGATCAACATCTAAATCCTTTGCCTCAATATAGCCGATAATTTTCTGTCTCCCGTCCCAAATTCTAAAGTCGGGATTTCCCGCTTCGGTTTTTTTCGGCAGAATAGTTACGCTGATTTTCTTTGTGCGGTCGGCTTCTGAAAACGCCGTAATAAAATCGGCAAGATGCTTGTAGTAAGATTCCTCTCTCGCATCACCGCGTTGGAAAGTTTCGGTGATATTTTTCAGATATTCTTCCGGTAACTTTTTCACAAATAGACTTCCTTTTTTACAGAATTAAAAATTTAAGGTTGATATTTAAACCGTATAACCGCCTTGCTTTTCCCTTTCTTTAGGACAATTTAGAATGAACAATGCAAAATAAAAAAAATACTGCAAAAATACGTTCGTTTTTATTCTGCAAGCGCTTTTTAACGTATTACTTTTTTCAAAATCTTTTGTATCAAAGTTCTTAATGATATTGAGCATCTAAAATTGAATTGCCGATTTTCTCTGACATTTCCATTGAGATTCTACTGCGTAAATTTTAAATCTGTCTTTTGTGTCTTTTTTGTTTCTTCTCCTTATATTTACATTTTATTTCTAAAAGAAAATTGAAGATTACAATGGCAAAATTATTACTTTTAGGCGATGAGGCAATCGGGCAGGGAGCGCTTGATGCCGGTATTTCGGGAATTTATGCTTATCCGGGAACTCCCTCCACCGAAATAATGGAATATGTTCAACGCTCAAAACCCGCAAAAAGAAAAGAGGTTCACGCAACGTGGTCGGCAAACGAAAAAACAGCAATGGAAACAGCGCTGGGAATGTCCTATGCGGGGAAGCGTGCAATTGTCTGTATGAAACACGTTGGACTTAACGTAGCTGCCGACGCTTTTATGAATTCGGCGATTACAGGCGTAAACGGCGGATTGGTAATTACCGTTGCAGACGACCCTTCGATGCACTCGTCGCAAAACGAACAAGATTCGAGATATTACGGAAAGTTTGCTTTAATTCCCGTGCTCGAACCCTCCAACCAGCAAGAGGCTTACGATATGACGCGCGAGGCGTTTGAGCTTTCCGAAAAATATGAAACTCCCGTGATGTTAAGAATTACCACTCGCCTTGCCCATTCCCGTTACGGAGTGGAAACCGGAGCGCCGAAACCTCAGCGTGAGTTCCTTCTTCCCCCCGACCCGAAACAGTTTATACTTCTTCCTTCAATTGCGCGCGAGCGTTATAAAAACTTGTTAAGCAACCAGCCAGCATTTGAAAAGGAATCTGAAAATTCCCGCTTTAATAAATTTATTCCGGGGAAAGATAAATCTCTCGGGATTGTTGCTTGCGGTTTGGCATACAATTATTTAATGGAGAATTTTCAAAATACCGAATGTCCTTACTCGGTTGTGAAAATTTCACAATATCCCCTGCCGAAATCCATTTTAACCAAATTGAAAAACGAAAGTGAAAAACTTCTTCTTCTCGAAGAAGGGTATCCTATTGTTGAAGAAGAGTTAAAAGGATTTTTTGAAGATTCGATTAAAATAATGGGAAGACTTGACGGAACACTTCCGCGGGACGGCGAGCTGAACCCGAACATCGTTGCAGCCGCTCTCGGATTGAAAAATAAGATTGGCGAAGATGTTCCTAAATTCCTTGCGGGACGCCCTCCGGCAATGTGCCCGGGCTGCGGACATATTGATCTTTATGTTGCTTTGAACGAAGCAATGGAGAAGTACGGCAAACAAAAAGTTCTTTCCGACATAGGATGCTATACTCTCGGAGCGCTTCCGCCGTATAATGCAATAAGTTCATGCGTTGACATGGGCGCATCAATTACGATGGCAAAAGGCGCCGCAGATGCAGGAATGCAGCCGGCTGTTGCGGTTATCGGAGATTCGACTTTCACTCACTCGGGGATGACAGGGCTGCTCGACGCAGTCAATGATAAATCTTCCGTTACGGTTATTATTCTCGATAATGCGGTAGTGGGAATGACCGGCGGACAACCTGCCGCGGGAGAAGGGAAAATCGACAAAATTTGTTTGGGAATCGGGGTCGATCCCGAACATCTCAAAGTAGTTGTTCCGTTAAAGAAAAATCATGATGAAATGGTGAAAGTAATTAGTGAAGAGCTTGTTTATAACGGCGTTTCGGTTATTATTGCAAGAAGAGAATGTGTAACGGAATTAGCGCACAGAAAAAAATTAGAGTTGAAAGCAAAAAAGAAAAATGCTGATAAAAATTAAGGTGTTTGGAAAATGAAAAAAGATATTATTTTATCGGGAGTAGGCGGACAGGGAATTTTATCCGTTGCGGCGGTCATCGGATTGGCGGCAATGGAAGAGGGTTTGTTTATTAAACAGTCAGAAGTTCACGGAATGAGTCAGCGCGGCGGAGCTGTAGTTTCTCACTTAAGAATCTCCGATAAAGAGATATTCTCGGATTTAATTCCTTACGGTGCGGCGGATATGCTTCTTTCTATTGAGCCGATGGAGGTGCTGCGGTATTTACCTTATCTCTCCGACGAAGGGTGGATAATTACGAACTCAAAACCGTTTGTAAATATTTCAAATTATCCCGATTTGGAAAAAGTTCTTGAGGAGATAAAATCGAAACCGCACAATGTTGTTGTTAACGCAGATGAAATAGCTAAAAAATTACATGCGCCCAAAGCTGCGAATATTGTTATCGTCGGAGCCGCTTCCCCTTATTTGGGAATAGCATTTGAAAGTCTGGAAGCGGGAATAAGAAAAATATTCGGAAGCAAGGGCGAAGAGATAATTAATCTTAATCTATCGGCATTGCGCTCCGGAAAAGAAGCGGCTGGAAAAAATTAAAGGTCTATGATGAAAAAATTATTTGTTTTTATTCTTATCCTTTCATCTCTTTCTTTTGCGCAAAAATCAAATCCTTGGAAAGCCCGAGCGTTTAGAATAGATTCTTCAATCACAATCGATGGAGTATTGAACGAAATCGCTTGGCAAAAGGCGGCACATATTTCCAATTTTACGGAACAAGAGCCTCACGAAGGAGCGAAGCCTACCGAAAAAACGGAAGTTGCTTTTCTTTATGATGAAAACAATCTTTACGTTGGAGTCTGGTGCTGGGATAGCATGCCGCAGGAAATTCGTGCATCAAAAATGAACCGAGATTCTCGTTGGTGGACAGACGATAATTTTGAGCTTATCATCAGTCCGTTTAACGATAACAGAAACGGTTATTTATTCATTACAAATCCGAACGGAATGCTTACCGATGTACTTGTTACGGATGGAGGAAAAGCAACAAATTTAAGTTGGAACGGAATTTGGGATGTAGCGACAACGATTAATAATAACGGCTGGTTTGCTGAGTTTGTTATTCCCTTTTCAACATTGAAATTCCCCGACAAAAGTGAACAGATTTGGGGTTTGAACATGGAGCGGAATATCCGCAGCCGACATGAACAGGATGTTTGGCAGGGTTGGTCGCGCAATACCGAGCTTGAACAAATTTCAAACGGCGGAGAGTTAATAGGTATTAAAAATATTTCCGCCGAAAAACAGTTTGAGTTTTATCCTTTTGTTTCCGGGGGAATCAGTAAATCATCCGGAGAAGATTTGCAAAAAAAAGGGAAAGTAGGCGCGGACATTACTTACTCGGTTAGCCCGACGATGAAATTGAACGTTACTTTAAATACCGATTTTTCCCAAATCGAATCCGACCAGCACAGAATTAATTTAAGCCGGTTTTCTCTCTTTTATCCTGAAAAAAGAAAATTCTTTTTGGAAGGGAAAAACGTTTTTGAAGTAAACCTATCGAGAGAAACAAGAGTTTTTTATAGCCGTAGAATAGGGATAAAAAACGGAGAGGAGATTCCGATATACGGCGGGGTTCGTCTTCTCGGTAAAACGGGAAATACTCACATCGGAATACTTACGATGCAGACGGCAGCCAAAGATACCATTCCAACGGCTAATTACACCGTTTTAAGGGTTAAGCAGGACGTTCTCGAACGTTCCTTTATAGGTGCTATTGTTACGGGAAAAAACAGTAGCTTGGACAATAACTATGTTTACGGTATGGATGGAAATTATATGACATCTAACTTTTTGGGAAATCATAACCTTGTTGTAAATGGTATTTTTACACAATCTTTTACAAAGGGAGAAGCTAACTCGGATAATTCAAGCTACTCTCTATTTGTTGATTTTCCGAACGACCTAATCGATTGGAGCGCGCATGTTGTTTCCGTTGGGGAAAACTACAGCCCGAAAATCGGATATGTAAGAAGAAAAAATATTGTGATGTATTCGGGACATTTTGTCTATTCCCCTCGTCCGGAGATGTGGGGTATTAAAAGATTGAATTTTAAGCCGTTGGATTTTGATTATTACGAAACAAAAAATACTCATGAGATGGAATCTTTAAATATGGAATTCCGTCCTCTCGGTTTTGAAACGGATGGCGGAGAAGGTTTTGAATTTAATATTATCCGCAGTTTTGACAGATTGGATGAATCCTACACAATCTTCGGAGATAATGAAATTGCAGCGGGAAGATATTGGGGCACACGGTACGAACTGCAGGCGCACTCATATTTCGGGAATCCTTTTTTTATAATGGCTCAAGTAAATTGGGGAGACTTTTATTCCGGCTCAAGTCTTTCTCCCTATGTCGGCGCCGGCTGGTCGATTACAAAAAGTTTTTCTTTAAACGGTAATTGGCATAGACACATTATCGCGATCAATAATTCCAAATGAACTACGGACGAGGTCGGAGGACCGGTTTCATAGGCTTTTAATCCCAAGTTGTTTTCTAATATTTACGCTCAATGGAATAATGAGGAAAATTTAGTAGTATTAAATTACAGAGTGAATTGGATTCCTAAAATCGGGAGTAATGTTTACTTTGTGATTAATCAGCTTGTGAGCACCGAAGGAGGAAAATTTAGAAATACAGATTTGGCGATACTTGCAAAGTTTGTTTGGTTTATTTCATATTAATATTTTTCAATTGTGATTTTCATTTTCCGATGAGAAAAATTATTTATAAATTAAGTCTTAACAATAAATAAAAATCTGAAATATGAAAATTAAGACAAGAATTACGGAATTATTCGGAATCGAATATCCGATTGTCCAAGGCGGAATGGTTTGGGTTTCCGGCTGGAAATTAGCTTCGGCAGTTTCAAATTGCGGCGGACTCGGGTTAATCGGCGCAGGCTCGATGAAACCGGAACTCCTTTCCGAACATATACGAAAATGCAAAGCCGCTGCGGAAAAACCGTTCGGAGTAAATCTTCCCTT
>CAYLYR010000018.1:0-8545 GCA_964387835.1 uncultured Melioribacter sp. | reverse complement strand
AAGGCGTGAAAATTGTCTTTACTTCTGCGGGGCATCCGGGAAAATATATTCAACAATTCAAAGAACACGGAATAATAACAGCTCATGTCGTTTCTAACTTAAAACAAGCAAAAAAAGCCGAGGGTGTCGGCTGCGATGCAATTGTTGTAGAAGGAGTTGAAGCAGGCGGACATAACGGTCCGGACGAGCTTACAACCCTGGCGCTTCTGCAAATTGCGGCGCCCGAAATCTCTGCGCCTTTGATTGGAGCAGGCGGAATAGCAACAGGCGGCGGAATGCTTGCCGCATTGGCTCTCGGAGCCGAAGGCGTGCAAATCGGAACACTTTTTGCGGCGACTGTAGAATCCTCAGCTCACAACAATTTTAAAAACGCTTTGGTTAACGCACAGGAAAGAGATACCGTTTTAATCTTAAGAAAACTCGCTTTTGCAAGGGTTATTAAAAACAGCTTTTCCGATGAAGTATTGAAAAAAGAGTTTGCCGGCGTTGGGGAAGAAACCTTAAAAAACATTCTCGGGAAAAAGAGAGAGAAGCTGGGAATGTTCGACGGCGACCTCGAAAACGGAATGTTGGAAGCCGGAGAAGGCGCCGCTTTGATAAAAGAAATTATAACGGTAAAAGAAGTTTTTGCTAATCTTCTTTCCGAATATGAAGCCGGAATTAAAAGATTAAACGGCATTAGCCGATAATGTCTCCCGTTGCTAAAAATATCAGCTACAGGTTTTGGTTCGAAAACGGGAAAGAAATTCTTTTCAATATTAATATTAATTCCGAAACTTTATTGATAAAGAATGAAAAATTTGAAAAAGATGATTGGGCAAAACTTTCAAGTTTCAGATGTCCCAACTGCCCTTTGTCGGAAGATGAAAATGAATACTGCCCGCTTGCTTTAAGTTTAAGAGAAGTTCTTCTGAAGTTTTCCGATGTTCAATCTACGGAAATAGCGGATATTTTTGTTAAGACCGAAGAGCGAACATATCACCAGAAAGCCGCCGTGCAAAAGGGCTTGAGCAGTTTGCTCGGCGTTATGATGCCGACAAGCGGCTGCCCCGTTATCGGAAAGCTAAAGCCGATGGTTATGTTTCATCTTCCGTTTGCAACACCGGACGAAACCGAGTTCAAAGTTTTTTCAACGTATCTTTTTGCTCAATACTTAAAGCAGAAAAGAGGTGAGACGCCCGATTGGGAAATGATTAATCTTCAAAAAATTTATGATGAGATTTCCAAAGTAAATCATCATATTGTAGAAAAAATTAGAGAGTTGAGCAAAAAGGATGCAAACCTAAATGCTGTTGTCATTCTCGAAACTTTCTCCGGTTTTGTTTCCATGAGCTTGCTCGACAAAGATTTTTCCCATCTTGAAAAATATCTGCATGGGTTTGATTGAGAACTGCTCCGCTATATTCACTCTCATGAACAGTGGTAAAAATTATTCCTCCTTGCTTAACATTCCTTTATCTTAATTCTTGACTTGACATCGAAGAATATTTTATTCATTTTTCTTTAATACCGAATAAAAAAAGAGGAAAAATGTATTCTGAATTTCAGTCCGAAATAATCGTTAGACCTGACGACATCGATATGAACAACCATGTTCACTTTTCAAAATATTTGGACTATCTGCTTGCCGCAAGATTTGACCAAATGAAGAAGGATTATAAAATGTCGATGGATGAATTTTTATCGAGAGATATGACTTGGTTTGCGAGAAACATTACCATAAATTATAAACGTCCCTTAACACTGGGCGATACAGCGGTTGTGAAAACTCAAATTACCGAATACAAAGCCGCTTCCGTATTTGTAAAATATGCAATTGTTAAAAAAGGAGCGGAAACAAAAATCTGCGTGGATGGAACATCGGAGTTTGTGCTTCTTTCCACAAAGACAGGACGTCCGGTAAGAATTCCGGAAGACGTTTTGGAGAAGTATTCCGTATAAGCTGTTCTATAAAATTTTTAATATACCGGAGAAGTGATGAAATTAGCTAAACCAGAAAGTCCCAAAGAATTAAGTTGGAAAGATTTAAAGTGGCAATGCAATTATAAAAAATTCGATTTTGAATCAACGGATACTCTTAGTCCGGCAAGTGAAATCGTGGGGCAAACGCAAGCTCTTAACGCTTTAAAACTCGGCGTTGAACTTAGAAGCCAAGGATACAACATTTTTATTACCGGATTATCAGGCACTGGAAAATTAACAACAATAAAACGCACGTTGGAAAAAATTAAACCGAAATGTTCCAAGTTAAAAGATTTTGTTTATGTAAATAATTTTGATGATCCCGATCAGCCGATTGTTTTGGAATTCAAATCCGGCGAGGCTAAAAAGTTTAAGAAAGATATTCATAAAACGCTCAACTACTTAAAGAGAACTATTCCGAAATCGTTAGAGAGCGAACCGTTTGTTTCCAAGAAAAAACAACTCGTTGATAAACTGAACTCCGAACAATTTAAAATTACACAAGCATTTGAAAAACGTTTAAGGGAAGATAATTTTACACTCGGACAAATTAAAATCGGGGAATCGGTTCGTCCAGAGATAATGATTAATACAAAAGAGGGTCCTATTTATATTAACCAAGTTGAAGAACTTGTAATAAACGGGAAGATGAGCGAAGAGGAATTTAGAAATATTTCTCATAAATATAATGAATATAAACAGGAACTCGCCGACTTAATTAAAGAAGGATTCAAGCTGTCGGTTGAATTTCAGGAAAAACTTAAAGAGCTGGAAAAATCAGCGGTGCAGGCAATTATCGATGCCGCTTTCGATGCGCTGATGAAGAACTATTCCTCCCGAAAAGTAAAAGCTCATCTACTAAAAATGAAGGAAACAATCGCCCTTAATTTACGTTTTTTTAAGGAGAACATTCCTTCCGAAAATATTCCTGATGAAGAAGACATTACTCTCGATGATTATCTTAAAATTTTTGACGTTAATATTATCCTTGATAATTCATTAAAAAAAGATTGTCCCGTAATTGTTGAAACAACCCCGACTTACAATAACCTTTTCGGTACAATTGAGAAATACAGCGACGGCAGCGGCGGTTGGTTCTCGGATTTTTCGAGAATAAAAGGAGGCTCGCTGCTTAAAGCCGACGGCGGTTATTTAATTCTGAATGCGCAGGATACATTTACGGAATTTGCCGTTTGGAAAACACTGAAAAGAGTTTTGATATACGGAAAGCTGGAGATTCAGGATATTTACCAGGCAGTAAACTTTAGTCCCAGTGTACTAAAGCCCGAACCGATTGATGTTGATGTAAAAGTAATTTTTATCGGGAATAATTATATATTCTCACTTCTATCGAATTATGAAAATGACTTCAATAAAATATTTAAAGTTAAGGCGGAGTTCGACTATGAGATGGATAGAACCGAAGAAGCCTTGATTCAATATGCCGGCGTAATTAAAAAAATTATCACGTCCGAAAATCTTCTTCCCTTCGATAAAAAAGGGGTCGGAGAAGTTATTCAATACGGCGCAAGATATGCGGGAGAGAAAACCAAATTAACCACGCGTTTTTCTTTTATTGCCGATTTACTGAGGGAAGCTTCATATTGGACAAAGAAAGAGAAAGGAAAAATTGTTCAAGCGGAAAATGTTAAAAAAGCTTATGACGAAATGAGGAAAAGACATTCCCTTTATGAGAGCAAGACACACGAGATGATTACGAAAGGTGTAATATTGATTGATACCGAAGGAGAACGCGTCGGACAAATAAACGGGTTGGCGGTTTACGAATTAAATCAATTTTCTTTCGGAAAACCGACGCGGATTACAGCCTCCGTCTCACTTGGGAGCGGGAATTTTATCAATGTAGAACGTGAAGCGGGATTAAGCGGAAGTTCACACAACAAGGCGGTGCTTATTATTTCCGGCTATTTCAGAGAGATTTTCGGCAGAAAGCATCCTCTTTCTTTTAACGCAAGTATTGTGTTCGAACAAGCTTACGGTAAAATTGACGGCGACAGCGCTTCGGTTACGGAAATTGCGGCAATAATTTCAGCGATAACTGAACTTCCTATTAAGCAAAACTTTGCCATTACCGGTTCAATTAATCAGAAAGGGGATATTCAGCCGATCGGCGGAGTAAATGAAAAAGTAGAAGGCTTTTTCGATGTTTGTAAAGCAAAAGGATTATCCGGGGAGCAGGGCGTAATTATTCCCGTGCAAAACGTAAATGATTTGATGTTAAAAGATGAAGTTGTTTCGGCGGTTAAGAAAAATAAATTCCATCTTTATTATGTTAACCGAGTTGAAGAAGCCTTAGAAATCCTTTTCGGTGTTGCCGCCGGAAAGCGTACTTCTACAGGAAAATTTCAATCCAATACAATTTACGGTATTGTTGAAAAGCGTTTGGAAGAGATGCAGAAAGCCTCACGTCCGAAACCGGCTGAAAAGAAGAAAAAAATGACTAAGAAAAAAACGGAGAAGAAAAGTAAATGATTGAATCCGAAAAAGGATATTTAGCGCGGACAAAAATATTAGCGACTCTCGGTCCGGCTTCAGATTCGCCGGAAAAACTAAAAGAGTTAATTGCCGCGGGAGTTGGCGCTTTCAGGTTAAACTTTTCTCACGGAGATTACAGTTACTACGAAACACTTTTCGGTAGAATCGATAAAGCGTGCAGAGAAACGGAAAAGCCAATTGCAATATTAGTCGATTTACAAGGTCCCAAAATAAGAATCGGCAATGTTGAGGGAGTTATTACGCTTAACAAAGGAGACAACTTCGAAATTACAACCGAAGAGGTTCTCGGGAATGCCGAGCGTGTTTCTACTTCTTACAAACCGCTTCCAAAGGATGTAACTCCCGGAGAATTAATTTTAATTAATGATGGACTTGTAAAACTTCGGGTTGAAAGAATTGCGAAAAAATCAGTTTTCTGCAAAGTACTTGAAGGCGGGGAAATATCATCAAAGAAAGGGCTAAATCTTCCCGGAACAAATCTCAGCATTCCTTCAATTACGGAAAAAGATTTTCGGGATTTGGAATTCGCTTTGAAACATCGAGTTGATTTTGTCGCTCTTTCTTTTGTTCGTAAAGCCGAAGATATTCACCTTCTCCGTTCCTGGATGCTTGAACGCAATTTTAATAAACAAATAATCGCCAAGATAGAAAAACCGGAGGGAGTGGAAAACTTTGAGGAAATTCTTGAAGCCTCGGATGGAATAATGGTGGCGCGCGGCGATTTGGGCGTCGAGTTAAACACCGAGCTTGTCCCGATTGTACAAAAGAAAATTATTAAAAGATGTAATACCGTTGGGAAGCTGGTAATTACGGCAACGCAGATGTTGGAATCGATGATTACGAATGCTATTCCCACGAGAGCAGAAGCCAGCGATGTTGCAAATGCCGTGGTTGACGGAACCGATGTTGTTATGCTCAGCGGCGAAACTTCCGTAGGGAAACATCCTGTTCTCACGGTTCAGACAATGCGGCACATTATAGAAACAACCGAGCTAAACACTCCCAAGTTGAATAATCGGCGTTTTGAAATTCGGGAAGATTTAATATCTAAAGTTTTTGAAAATACAAACAAAGCCGTAGTTGACGTTTCGGATGAAATCGGAGCTAAAGCAATTGCTGTTTTCACATATGCCGGACGAACTGCCGAATCTCTTTCCAAGTACCGCCCGAAAGCTCCCGTCTTCGCTTTCTCAAACTCATTTTCGACGCTGAATTTTTTGAATTTAAGGTGGGGAGTAAATCCTTTCTTTCTCGAAAGATTTTCCGAGGAGAACGAAGCGATTCACGATGCGATTGAGCTTCTTAAAGAGAAACGGCTTGTAAAGCAAGGTGATTTAATCCTTTTCACCGCGGCAGCTCCCTTATCGGAAAATGACAGACGGACCTGGATGCGATTTTTAATTGTATAACGGTAAAAAGTCCGGAAGAAAAAATGACTGAGTTTAAAGAAGCAAGATGGTGGAAGAAGGGGAAAAACGGAAAAATAATCTGTACACTCTGTCCCCGTTATTGCGAACTTAGCGATAATAAAAAGGGATTTTGTTATATTCGGGAAAATATCGGCGGAATTTTATACTCAACAGGCTACGGAAGACCAACCGGTTTCGGATTGGACCCGATTGAGAAAAAACCTCTTTTTCATTTTCTTCCGGGAACGGCAGCGCTTAGTTTCGGAACGGCAGGATGCAACCTCGGATGTAAGTTTTGCCAAAACTGGACAATGAGTAAAGCAAAACTTGAAGATGTAAACGCGCTTTATGCTTCTCCCGAAGAAGTTGTAAATTTGGCAAAACGCCACGGAGCGCATTCAATAGCTTACACTTACAACGACCCGACTATTTTCGGGGAGTACGTTATTGATATTTCAAAACTGGCGCGCGAGGAAGGAATAAAAAACGTTATGGTAACCGCCGGATATATTGATAAAAAAGCGAGACGTGAAATTTATAAATATATTGATGCAGCCAATGTTGATCTTAAAGCGTTTAGCGATGATTTTTATCGTCGATTAACTTCCTCGCATCTTGAGCCTGTTTTGGATACGCTTAAATGGATAAAAAACGAAACCGATATTTGGCTTGAAATAACCACGCTTCTTATTCCGGACGAGAACGACTCCGATTATGAATTAAAACAAATGACAAACTGGATATTGGAAAATCTCGGAGATGCAGTCCCCTTGCATTTCACCGCTTTTCATCCCGATTTTATGATGCGGGATAAAAATCCTACGCCGCATTCAACATTGAAAAGAGCGAGAAATATAGCCCTCGAATCGGGGATAAAATATTGCTACGTCGGAAATGTTCAAGATAACGAGGGAGAAACAACTTATTGTCCCGCTTGCGGAAAAGCGCTGATAAAACGGGATTGGCATTCCGTATATGACAACAAACTTGTCGAAGGAAAATGCCCCGCTTGCGGAACTGCCGTTGCAGGCGTATTTGAATAAATTTTTATTATCTTACAATATCAAATTTTATCACAATTCCGGAAAAATTACGGTTACAATAAATGAAAAAAAATAAAATAAATTTAATAACACTCGGCTGCTCCAAAAATATTGTCGATTCCGAAAGAATATTGCGCCAACTTGAAATAAATGAGTTCGACATTGTCGATTCCTCGGAAAACGCGGATACTGTAATAATTAACACCTGCGGTTTTATCGAAGCGGCAAAAGAAGAATCGATAAATACAATTCTTCAGGCAATTGAAGCCAAGAGAGCCGGAGAGCTGGAAAAAGTTCTTGTTGCCGGCTGCCTTTCCGAAAGATACAAGGAGGAATTAAGAGAAGAGATTCCTGAAGTTGACGAATATTTCGGCGTTGAAAAATATGAGGAAATCGTTACGAATCTCGGCGGAGAATTCAAGTACGAACTCCTCGGCGAACGTGAGCTTACCACTCCGAAACATTACGCCTATCTTAAAATTTCGGAAGGATGCGACAACCCGTGTTCCTTCTGCGCAATTCCTTTAATTCGCGGAGGATTCCGTTCAAAACCGATTGAAGATTTGAAAGCGGAGGCTGAAAGTCTTGCTGCAAAAGGCGTTAAGGAGTTAATTATTATCGGACAGGATACGACGGACTACGGCAAAGATATTTACGGAAAAAGAAATCTGCACGAACTTCTCCGTGCGCTTTCCGAAATTGCCGGAATAGAATGGATTCGTTTGCTTTATGCATATCCTTCTCATTTTCCCGAAGAAGTTATTGCCGAAATTGCGCGGAATGAAAAGGTTCTAAATTATCTTGATTTACCGCTACAGCATATTTCCGAAAATGTGCTTAAATCGATGCGTCGCGGAATTTCATCTCGAAAACAACGTGAACTTGTAGAAAAAATAAAAAAAGGGATTCCCGATTTAACTTTCAGAACAACTTTTATCGTAGGCTATCCCAACGAAACCGAAGCCGATTTTAACGAACTATATGAGTTTATAAAGGAGTCGGAATTTGATAGAGTCGGAGTTTTTACTTATTCGCAGGAAGATAATACATACAGCTACGAACTCGGCGACCCGATCCCCGACGAAGTAAAAGAAGAGCGCAAAGATGCTTTAATGGAACTTCAGAAGGAAATTTCTTTGGAAAAGAATAAAAAATCGGTTGGAAAAGTTTTGCGCTGCATAGTTGACGACATTGAAGGAAAGTACTTTGTTGCAAGGTCGGGAAAAGATGCTCCCGAAGTTGACGGAAACGTATTGATTGATCCGGAAGAAAAAATGCTTAAAATAGGAAACTTTTACGATGTTGAAATAGTTGATTTTAATGAGTATGATTTATTCGGAAAAGTAAAAAAGGGATAACCGATGCTTAATAAAAATAAAATATTTGTGAAAGCGGTTTTTGTCCTATTTCTCCTTGCCGCTTCGGTTTTCCCTCAGAAAAACAGCGGACGGGAATCATCGAATTCAAATTTCCGAATCTTTTTTGATATTATCAGTTTTAAAAGTGAAACACCGGGTAAAACCGATATTAAGGTTTTTCTGCAGGTTCCGTACAAAAGTTTATCGTTCATAAAAAAAGGGAAGAAATTTTTCGGAGGATATTCCGTTGATATTC
>CAYLYR010000017.1:0-20166 GCA_964387835.1 uncultured Melioribacter sp. | reverse complement strand
TCATGTCGCTCCTATGGAGCTTTGGCGTTTGACTTAATTAGTTCTACAAACATTTTGCTCCTACGGAGCAATTGTTTAAGTCGAATATGAAAAGAATAAAAACGGAAGAGCCCAATATTATTGCAGTAAGAGCAAACTAAGAAATTCTGAAGTAATTTTTCTCTTTCTATTACTAATTTAATGTGGTAACGGATTTTCATCTTTTAGTCCCTTAGGGACGACATGTTTGTAGAAACGTAGATAAAGAAATAATACAAGCTCCGTAGGAGCGGCATATTTCCGGTGCGATAAAATGAACAAATTTATTCTCAAATTGTATTACCGTTTTCAGAAAATTCTCCTTCCATAATTTTCATTTTCGGTTATCCAAAGCATTTCATCTACTTCGTAGTTGGTCGTGTGTTTTCAATCTCAAATCTCCGAATTTCATTCGGGGCTATTTATATTCGACTGCCTTCGTAGTCGGTCTTCAATTGCGTACTGTTTAAACTTTAAAGAATTTGAACTTCTTTAATCTTTTTCCTTTAATCTTTTATCTTTTCCTTCCCACACCTCGTCAGCTTCTTCGCTTCGCTCGTTCTCTCATTACTAAATATTTCGCTATTCTGTTATTTCAATATCTCAGCTTTTTATCTTATTCCTTTCATCTTTTAGTCCCGTAGGGACGACATGCTTGTAAGAATTACACCCAATACTTTTCAACATGAATTTCTCCGGTACCGTCTTTACGCGAATGCTTTGTAAATCCTTGAGATTCAAGAAGCTTAATCATATCTTCGGACATCCTCGGATTACCGCAGAGAAAAACCCGCGTATTTTCCGGCGAAGGTTTGTAACCCCACTTATCTTCCAATATATTTGCATTCCACAAATCCTGAACGAAACCTATTTTACCGTTCCACCTTGTTTCTTTCCCGTCAAGATTATCAATTATCGGAAGATAATCAAAATTATTACAAATGCTGTTAAATCCCATCAACTCGCTTCTATAGGCTAAATCCCACGAGTGACGCGCTCCGTGAAGAATTGCGAACTTTCTTTCGCCGTTACAACCAAGATGCGTTCTAATCATGCTCATATATGGAGCAAGTCCGGTACCTGTTGCAACAAAGACCAGATTTTTATTGTCGGTAACTTCATCCAAAGTAAACATACCCATAAATTTAGGAGCCATCCACGCTTTATCTCCGGGTTCCATAGCAAAAAGGCGCGGAGTAAGTTCTCCGGATTCCACAAGGGCAATGTAATATTCAACATATTCTTTCACCTTAGGTGAAGAAGCAACGGAATATGCTCTTTTAATTAACTTGTCAGGATCTTTATCCGGTTTGTCCAATTTATCCGCTGTGTCTAATCTTGGAGCCGAGTAAGGAAGTCCGAGGACTCCATATTGCCCCGCTTTAAATTCGGGAATCTCCCATCCAATCGGGACGAATCTAAAAATTCCAAGAGTCGGTGATACTCTAATTTTCTGCACTAACTCTACATTCATTTCAATTTTCGGCATCGGTTAATCCATTTAATTTCTTTACTAGTGGAGCCAACTGGCGGACTCGAACCGCCGACCTATTCATTACGAGTGAATTGCTCTACCAGCTGAGCTAAGTTGGCTTGTCTTATTAAAAACAGAATTGTGAACCCTATCGATAGAAATACTTATCCAAGTCTATTTCTTCCTGCAATAGTAGGTTCAAATCAAAAAATTATCTGATTTTTTTCTTATGTCTGTTCTTACGAAGTCTTTTTTTCCTCTTATGAGTTGCCATTTTATGACGTTTTCTTTTCTTTCCGCAAGGCATAATTATCTCCTTAATTATTAACTAACAATTTTTTTGCTTTTTTCCCGACAGCATTATCGGGAGATATTTTTATAGCTGATTTCCAATATTCTTTAGCTGTTTCAATCTCGCCCATTGCCTTTTCCACAATTCCCATATTCAGCAATGCGATTTGATGTTTGGGATTAATCGATAAAGCTTGCTGCATATATTTCGTCGCATTATTAAAATCGCCCGAATAAAAATATGCAACGCCAAGATCCACAAGCACGTCGGGATTATTAGGATGAGCTTCTACGTAATTTCTATAATACTTTATTGCTTTTGAAAATTCTTCAACATCGAACAATGTATTGGCTAATTGAAGAGCCAATTGGTGATTGTCCGGATTTTTAGCAACAGCGTCTTCAAGCGATTTAATTTCTTGTGCGGTTTTTAAGTCAATCACCGGTTTTTTCTGCGGAGCAGTTTGTGTAACGTTTGCCTTCGATTTTTTCACGACAACTTTTGGAGAAGAAAAAATTCCGGCAAAATAAAGCACTGCAAAACTTACAATCAATAAAACTACAATCAATATGTAAAGAACTTTCACATCAAATTGTTTATTTGAAGATGTTTGAGGTTTATGAACTTTCGTCCTATTTTTACCGTCTTCTCCTTTTAATCTGCTTCCGCACTGCATGCAGAAAATCGCATCGGCGGGATTTTCCTTACCGCAGTATGGACATTTAACAGTACTATTATTCATTTCTACCTAATGTCATTTGTTTAATTCTTTCATCCCTTTATCTACTGCGGCTTTAAAATCTTTAGAAAATTTAAATATCGGCACATAGTGTTCTTCAACAAAAACAGCTTCCCCCGTTCTGGGATTTCTCGCCTGGCGCGCTTCTTTTTTCTTGACCTTGTAACTTCCGAATCCTCGAATCTCAATTCCGCTTCCATTACGCAAAGAATGAATTACGGTATTTAAGAAACCTTCGATAATCGCTTCGGTTTCAAGCTTCGTTAAACCGGTGCCGGCAGCTACGGTCTCCACTATGTCGGCTTTTGTCATTTTCTTAGCCATGCCAAACCAATATTTATTCTAAAAAAGTCTGAAAAGATAAAAAATTTCAGGGTAAGATTCAAAATAATTTGCGCCTTATTTTTCCGCAACTCTTTAAAAAATAATAACTTGTAGATAAATCGTATTCTTACTGGTTAATACAACGAAACAATTTCGATAATATTTGTTAAACATAGTGTAAGGGAAATCAATAAAGTATGTTTCCCTATTGCATTTAAAGCTCCGAGATAGAATTAACGAATTATCCTTGTAGAAGAATAATATTATAAGTAGATTTAAATTTAAATTTTAAAAAGAATATGTCTGATTTATTATCGATAATATATAGCGCCGTTGAAATTCTCGGAGGTTTGGCTCTGATAATCCTGATTATTTCTTATGTAAGTTACAAAGTAAGAACGAAATCGGAATTAAAACCTTTCGAAAAAGAGATAGATAAAAAAAACGAGCTGAAAGTAATTATTAAAGATGAAAAACGTAATAAAGAAATTGTGAAAGGTGCGCTTGAAAAGACCGAAAGCAAAAAGAAATCTACATCTTCATCAACGCACAGTTCAAGCAAACATAAAACTTCATCCGGTTCAACAAGCAAAAGCCGGCATTCTTCATCTTCCTCACATAGAACAAGTTCTTCCAAATCATCAAGCTCGAGAAGAAAGTCCCATTCTGAAAAAGCGCCTAAAATTCCAAAACCAAAAAAACAGCTGCCGAGCAGGGATAAACGTATTCAGGTTCTGAATAAACTTCACCACACTCAGGATTCCGGAGATTTACTGAAGATGAAAAAGGAATCACAAAATCCCAATAAGAAAACAAACGGGAACGGATTCAGTAAATTCTATGATGAACAGGACGACTAAAAAGCTCTACAAATACTCAGTTCCTACATAATTTTTGTTTAAAGTGAGATAACGTTTAAAAAAAGGAATGATTCACAGTTTTTGCAAAAAAAACAAACTAAATTTTTAAAATCAATTCTTATCTTATATTTAAAATTTAGGCTTGTAACGGATTTTTCTTTTTCCCCGTAGAACGTGAACGAAACACTTTGCTTTCGCAATTATTATTAACTCTACTTTATTTTTGTCTTCATAAAAATTTTTTCCGTCAATATTAAACAACCTCTCTGCAAAATTAATTTTTTTTAGAAAATTGAATTTATTACTATTTTAAAGTATATTTCGAGGCGAAAAGGAAAAAGATGAAAACACCAAAAAAGATATTAAAAATATAAAGACAACGATAGATTTAAATGCACCAATCTGATTGGTGCATTTTTTTTGATTTTATGACAATAAATAAATTAATTAGATTTATTGAGAATTGGGCGCCCCCCGAAATAGCTTGGGAGCGGGACAACGTCGGGCTGCAAATAGGCTCAAGGGATTTTACGATAAGAAACGTGTTCCTTGCGTTGGACTTAACCGAAGACGTTGTCGATAAAGCAATAGCTTCCGAGTGCAACGTAATTTTTACACACCATCCGTTTTTGTTTACGCCTCTTAAAAAAATAGACTATTCACGAAACTCCAAAGCCGCATTAATAAAAAAAATAATCCTAAATGAAATTACCGTTTTTTCCGCTCATACAAATCTTGATTATACGAAGGATGGCGTGAGTTTTCAGCTTGCGAAAAAAATCGGCTTGGAAAACGTAAAGTTTCTTTCACCGATTTCGGATAAACAAGTTAAACTTGTTGTATTTGTTCCTGTTGAATTTAAAGCCGATGTTGCCGAAGCAATCTTCAGCGCGGGGGGAGGCGTAATCGGAGAATATGAAGAATGCGGTTTTTCAACAACGGGAAAAGGAACATTCAAAGGCTCGGCGGCTTCGAATCCGGTAATCGGAGAGAAAGAAAAGTTTACAGAAGCGGAAGAAGCGCGATTGGAAGTTATTGTTGATTCGTGGAAATTAAGCGGTGTAATTTCCGCGATGCTGAAAAAACATCCTTACGAGGAACCCGCTTTTGATATTTATCCGCTTAAAAATTTAAGCGTTAATTACGGCGCCGGGGCAATCGGAGAATTGAAAAAATCTTTATCGAAAAATGAATTTTTAAAATTAGTTTCGGATAAACTTAAAACGACCGGATTAAAATATTCCGTTGGAAAGAAAAAAAGAATAAAAAAAGTAGCGG
The DNA here is from genome assembly GCA_964387835.1 of uncultured Melioribacter sp. GTDB lineage: Bacteria > Bacteroidota > Ignavibacteria > Ignavibacteriales > Melioribacteraceae > WGAL01. Next base: position 15,181 of record CAYLYR010000017.1, on the reverse strand, counting down.
TCTGCGGCGGCACATGTTCCGATTTATTACCAAAAGCGCTAAAGAATAATGCCGATGCCTTTATTACGGCTGACATTAAATATCATACGTTTCAAGATGCGGAAGGAGAAATTTTGCTTGTTGACGCGGGACATTACGAAACGGAAAATGTTGTTCTCGATGAAGTAAAGAAACGGTTTGATGATTTTTTTGCCGAAAACCATGAACAGATTAAAACTTTAAAATATAAGGGAAATACGAATCCCGTAAAATTTTTTATTAATAAGTAGGAGAATAAAGTGAAAGGAAGATTAGGGAACTTATACGAATTACAGCTAATCGACAAACAACTTGATGAACTGGAAGAACTTCGCGGTGATTTACCGTTGATAGTTAACGAACTTAACGCTCACATGGAAGTTCTGCAAAACAACATCAATGCTAAGTTGGAGGAGAAGGAAGAAGCTCAGAAAACAAGATTAGCAAATGATGAAGAGATAAAAAATCTTGAAGAAAAGTTAAAAAAACATAAGTCGGAATTGTTTAAAGTTCGTAACAACAAGGAGTATGATGCTCTTACAAAAGAAATTGATTTTTCGGAAACCAATATTCTTGAACGTGAAGAAGAGAACCAGGAAATCGAAAACAGAGTGGGTGTTTTAGCTTTGGAAATCGAAGAGATTCAGAATGAGCTTGACAAGCTGCAGGAAGAGTTTAAAGAAAAAGAAGACGAGCTTAAAAAAATTATCGCTATCAATGAAAAGGAAGAAGCTCACCTTAATAAATTAAGAGAAGCCGTTGTTGAAAAAATTCGCAAAAACGATTACAACACTTACATGCGAATTCGTAAAGCCAAGGGCGGCATTGCCGTTTCTCCTGTTTACAGAGGTTCATGCTCGGGTTGTCACAATGTAATTCCCCCGCAGCGACAATTAGAAATCAAACAAAATAACAGACTATTTTCTTGCGAGGCTTGCGGAAGAATTTTGGTATCCGCCGAAATCGCTAAGGAAATAGAAGTTAATTTTAAAAATAAATAAAGAAGAGGTTAATTATATGACAGCAAACTTTGATATGATCAAAAATGTTTATGCTTCTTTGAAAGAAAAGCATGACAAAGCACGTGAGTTAACCGGTCGCCCGTTAACTTATGCCGAAAAAATTCTTTATTCTCATCTGTGGGAAGATTCTTCAAGAGCTTTCGACAGAGGAAAAGATTATGTCGATCTTTCCCCTGACAGAGTTGCGATGCAGGATGCCACGGCGCAGATGGCGCTTTTGCAATTTATGATGGCGGGAAAGAAAGAAGCCGCTGTTCCTTCAACGGTTCATTGCGATCACTTAATTAAAGCAAAAGTAGGAGCTGAAGAAGATTTAAAAACCGCGAAATATGAGAACCAAGAAGTTTATGATTTTCTCGAGAGTGTTTCTCAAAAATACGGAATAGGATTCTGGAAACCGGGAGCCGGAATAATTCACCAAGTGGTTTTGGAAAATTATGCTTTCCCGGGCGGAATGATGATAGGAACGGATTCACATACTCCGAACGCCGGCGGATTGGGAATGATTGCAATCGGCGTTGGCGGAGCGGATGCCGTTGATGTTATGGCTGATATGCCTTGGGAATTGAAATGGCCGAAATTAATCGGTATTAAACTTACAGGAAAATTAAACGGCTGGACTGCCCCAAAAGATATTATTTTGAAAGTTGCAGGAATTCTTACCGTAAAAGGCGGAACCGGAGCGATAGTTGAATATTTCGGGGAAGGCGCAGAATCCTTATCCGCAACCGGTAAAGCTACCATCTGCAACATGGGAGCTGAAATCGGAGCGACAACATCAACTTTCCCGTTCGATGAAAAAATGGCGGCTTATCTTGAAGCCACCGAAAGAGGAGATGTTGCGGCGCTGGCAAAAGAGCACGCCGACTTACTCCGCGCCGATGATGATGTTTATGCAAATCCGGAGAAATATTTCGATGAATTAATCGAGATTAATTTGGACGAACTCGAACCTCATTTGAACGGACCGTTTTCTCCCGACAAAGCTTGGCCTATTTCAAAAATGATTGAAGCGGCTAAAGAAAATGATTATCCCGAAGAACTCACAGTCGGATTAATCGGAAGCTGTACAAACTCCAGTTACGAAGATATTGACAGAGCCGCTTCCGTTGCAAAACAAGCTTTGGACCAAGGATTAAAAGCCAAATCACTTTTTGATATTACCCCGGGCTCGGAACAAGTACGAGCTACAATAGAACGCGACGGACAGCTTAAGATTTTAACGGACTTAGGCGGAACAGTGCTTGCAAATGCGTGCGGACCTTGTATTGGAATGTGGGAAAGAATGGACAATCCGGAAGGAAAGAAAAACTCAATCGTTACTTCCTTTAATAGAAACTTCGCCAAAAGAAACGACGGCAATCCGAAAACATTGGCATTTGTCGCTTCTCCGGAATTGACAACCGCGCTTGTTATTGCCGGAAAAATCACTTTTAATCCTATTACCGATTACATCGAAACAGAAGACGGAAAAAAGATTAAATTAAATCCTCCAGTCGGCGACGAACTTCCAAAGAAAGGTTATGCAAAAGGAGAAGAAGGTTTTGTTGCACCGCCGGAAGACGGTTCCACCGTTGATGTTGCCGTTAAACCGGATAGTGAAAGATTACAATTACTTACTCCATTCCCTGCTTGGGACGGGAACGATTTTGAAGATGAAATTCTCCTTTTAAAAGCTAAAGGGAAATGCACAACCGACCATATTTCAATGGCGGGACCTTGGTTAAGATACCGCGGGCATTTGGATAATATTTCCAACAACTTATTCCTCGGCGCTGTAAATGCATTTACTGATAAACCGGGAGAAGTAAAAAATCAACTGACCGGCGAATATGACAAAACTCCCGCTGTTGCACGCTATTACAAAGAGCACAACACAACTTGGATTGTTGTCGGAGATGAAAACTACGGCGAAGGTTCAAGCCGTGAGCACGCTGCAATGGAGCCGCGTCATCTCGGCGCTAAAGCCGTTATCGTTCGCAGTTTTGCTCGTATTCACGAAACCAACTTGAAGAAACAAGGCGTTCTTCCTCTTACTTTTGATAATCCGGCTGATTACGACAAAGTGCAGGAAGACGATAGACTCAGCATTATTGGAGTTAAAGAAATTGCTCCCGGCAGCAAAATGAAGTTGGTTATGAAACATAAAGACGGAACAACCGACGAGGCAGTTTTAAGTCACACACTGAATGCAAATCAAATCGAATGGTTTAAAGCCGGAAGCGCTTTGAACTTGATTGCATCTAAAAATAAAAAATAGATTTTATTTTCTAAAATAAGTCTTAAAAAAAAGGGCTGCTTTTGCAGCTCTTTTTTTTTGCTCAAATTGAATTATTCCAAGATGGAACGCACTCGAATACAAAAAGTTTTTTGTGATAAAACGCACTTTAAATATTATTAAAAAGTTATTATATTGAATTATCCAAAAGGAAGAAATAATGTCAATTTCATTTATGAGTTCTATATCGTTATCAGGTGCAATGCCGGCAAGCTACAAACCGGCAATAAAAAAAATTGCTCCTGTTTCGAGAAAAGAGAATCGGATTACCGAAGAAAAAACGGGCGGAAATACAAGTTCTCATTCTTCCGAAAACACACCTGACGTCATTGATAAAGCGGAAATTTCGACAACTGCAAAGAAACTTTTTACCGATACATACGAATCCGGTTCCGCGGTAAGCAAACAATCGGTTATTGCAGACAATGGATTTTCTTCCGTCTTTAAGAAAGCATATCTTAACAATTTTGATGATGAAAAAATTAAAGATATTCCGAGTCATATTCGGAAAGGGGCTACAGCTTCAAAATGGAACGCCGAAAAATATGTTAAGGATGTTCGCGGCGGTTTCATTGTTTCAGGCGTGAATGCCGATGAAAGCAGCCTTGCTTCCGACGGTTCTTCCGATAAAGTTCGCGCTCGTTACGAGATGGAAAATGTCCGATTCCCGGGACATTTGTTAAGCGTTTTAGCTTAGTCCTAAATTCTTTTAATTAAAATCCCTGAGTAAATTTAAACTGCCATATCCACTTTACGTCCGGTCGATTCAAAGGATGGACGTAATCTATTTCACCGACAATATATCCCATAAAGTTTGTCCTTAATCCTACGCCTACACTTCCTACCGGCTTACGAGTACCGCCGAGAAAGTCAGGCTTTTGATTATTGTACCAGGCGACTCCCCCGTCGGCAAAAAGGAGTGCATCTATCGGGTAGTATCCGTAAAAGCCGTCCCCGAGTCCGAGCGCCCCGAAAAGGGGGAACCGAATTTCAAGATTTGTAATTGCGATTTTACTTCCGAATAAATCACTGTAAGCCGAACATTTTCCGTTAGGGCATTCTTCGGCTGTGAACGAGGACGACTCATATCCGCGAATAAGTTCGGGATAACCCAAGTACAAAGGCATTACGTTGTTTTCATCCGAGTGTTTTCCGTAACGCCCGTAATGAACTGCACGAAAGGCAATGGTGAAAGGGCGAAACGGCATAAAGTAGCGGCGATAATCGGCAAGAACGTTTATCCAATTTACCGAGCCGAAAACGGGTGAAACTTCAAAATGATAACGTGTGCCGAGCAAAGGCGCAGTTGCTCCCATGTAGCTGTTATCAAAAACTATTGCAGCGCCGACACTGCCTATATTAATTGCCGGTGCGTGGGGAAGTTCAACGGTTGTATTTACCACTTCTTCTCCCGTATTTAGAGATATTGCGCGGGTACGGATTTTATTGATAAATGTTCGTCTGTTGTACGATGCGTTAAACTGCACTCTTAAATTTTGATTAAAAGGGTAAGCTACAACACCGCTTATGTTTCTATCGGTTTCGGCTGAAATTTCCGTTTGCTCAAAATATACGGTGGAACTATCCATTATTCCGTACCCCGAATAACTATTGCTTAAAACGTAAGGAATCTGCGAAAGAGAAACTCCCCACATAAATCGGTGAGCTGTATTGTAATATCCCACAAGACCGGAAATATTGGTGTAGAGTGAAGAAACCTGAGCCTGAAGCGATGTAGCAAGATTATGATTACCAAGCATGTCGCTCCAAAATAATGTTAATCCGCCTCCCAAAGAACTTCCGTATCTGTCGATACCGACGGCTGCCGACGGTTGAGAAATTCCGACAAGCCGAAGCTTTGGGAAATACTTCGAAACGGATTGCGGAAAGGCATTGTCAAGTCCTACATCATTGTTATAAAAATTTGACAAGAATCTATCGGGAAAACGTTCAACGGGAGGGAGAGTTCCTGCATATTGCAAATCGCTGTCTTTTTTAGGCTCAAACCCTTTCAAATTTGCTTTTGAGTTAATCGTGTAAATGCTGTAATGCCCTTTTTGGAAAACACTGTAAATAAGCTCGTTTGTTTTATCTGAAAAAGAAATTGCCGGACTTAACCTGCTTATCCCGCTAACTCCTCCGTAGAGATTCGTAATCTGGTAAATTTTATTTTCAGATAAATCCAATCTGTAAATATTTGAAATTCCGTTTTGGTCGGAAACGAAATAAATATTTCCATTTGCCGCCCAACGGGGATTAATATTTTTACCGTCGTTAAAACTTTTAAGTGGAAAAATTTTTCCGTTTTCCAAGTTGATAACAGCAAGTTTTACGTTTCCTATTGTGAGATTAGAAAGGTCGGTGGAAAATCTTTCCGTTGAGAAAACCAACGATTTTCCGTCCGGCGACCAGTCGGGCTGAAGTTCACCGTAAACGTCATTTGTAATTTGAGTTAGTTTTTCTTTATCCAAATCATAAACAAAGATATTTGTAAAGCCTCCTTTAAGCGCTGAGAAAGCAATTCTTTTCCCGTCCGGCGACCAGTCGGTAGAATATATTTCAGCCAATCCGGGAAAGCGAATCGTCTTAACAACATCCCCGGTTTCGATGTCGAGAATTGAAAGCGTTGGTCGTCCATCTTTTACTCCTGAAAAAAGAAAGCGCTTGCTATCGGGTGACCACGCACCGGCGGAGTTAATGAATTCCAAGTTTTGCAAATGCGAATCAAGTTCCTTCCTAAAAACATTCCTGATTGTTTTCCCCGTCTTGGTATCCGCAAGATAAACATCCACGGCGAACAAGTCCCTTGATGAGAAAAAGGCAAATGATTTTCCGTCCGGACTTATTACCGGAGAAACGTTTATTGCTTCTTCCCCCTTCTTCCCTTTTATTAAAACCTTTCCGTATTTATCCGGTTTCTCGGTAATACTTAATATCGGGTCGTATTGTGCATGAAGGGCTTGATGCCAAAGTGTAGAAAGAGAATCGGACGAAATAGAAAAAACATTTTTAAAAGCTTCGTTCATATCTTTTGTTACCGCCGCTTCACGGAGATATGCGCCTATCATTTGGTTACCGTATTTATTGCCGATAAATGCAAGGAGCGATTGCCCGTAACGATATGGGAAATACTTAGCAGTGTTTTGCAAATCGGAAATCTTAGGAAGTTTATCCAAACATGCTTCCCGCATCCACATCGCGGTAAAAGGGTCGTTTGGTCCCAGCGAAAAATATTCCGCCATTCCTTCCATCAACCAAAGAGGCATTCCGGCGGCGGCAGGCAAACCGTGTACCGACATTCCGTTTTTTCCGGTAATATCGAATTGAAAGGCGTGTACAAGTTCGTGCCCGATTACATGATTATTTCCGAATAATGTAGCATCTAACGAAATTGTAATCCTTCTTAAATACGGCTCTGTAAATCCTCCGGTTCCCTCTCCGATAAATCCGCTCGTTACGTTTGTTTCGGAAAACTGGGGAAAACCGTCATAGAGAATAATCGCCTGCTTCCCAACAAGAGTATCCTGCAAAACATAAGAATGTCTCGCGTACCATCTTTCGGCAATCGGAGCGGCATACTTGGCAGCGGCGGCTTCTTCTCCGTAATAATAAATATCAAAATGTTTTGTGTGTAATATTTTGAAATCGAAGTTATTGTAGTTTACCTTGTTGCGCCCGAAATATTGAGCGGTTAAAGTGTTGTCTAATAATAAAATCAATAACAAAGGTATTATCCAAAGCGAAAATATATTTTGCTTTCTGACTTTCATTTTTTAACCGAAAATAATTATAGATAATTTCTTATAAAACCGGTTTTGAAATTTGTGCCTGTTTTTGTATCGAAAATTTTATTTTTTTCCTGCTTCCTTAAATTTTTTTAAAATCTCTCGGGTAAAATCGGTAAGCGCTAATTTACCGCTTTTTTCGGCGCGTTCGGAAAGAAGCAAATCCCAGTTCTCCGTATTTTCCCAAAGCACAGATTTCAATTCCGCAATAGCGTATTTACTGTAAGAAGAAAGTTTTTCTGCCAGTTCATTGACGGCAGCATCCAACGCGGATTTATCTTCGGTTACTTTATTATATAATCCTTTCTCGTATGCCCATTCCGAGGATTTCCATTCTGCATCAATACTCATCTCCGAAAATGCGGATTTCCCTATCTTACGCTCCACTGCCGGACCTATAACAAAGGGCGCAATCCCGATAGAAAGTTCGCTTAATCGTACGGATGCATTTCGGGAAGCAATTGCGTAATCTGCAGCCGCGGCAATTCCGACTCCGCCTCCAATTGTTTTCCCGTGAATTTTTGCAATAATAATTTGAGATGATTTCCGCATTGAATTAATGACTCGGGCGAATCCTGAAAAGAATTCGCGAGCATCTTCAAAGTTTTCGAGTGAAATAAGTTCGTCGAACGAAGCGCCGGCGCAAAATGTTTTACCTTCACTTTGTAAAATAATAACTTTTATTTCTTCATTTAATCTTAGTAGTTCAAACTTAGACTCTATTTGTTCCAATAAGGCGCTTGGAAGTGAGTTGCTTTTGGGATGGTGAAAAGTAATTGTTGCTATATTATTATTCATCTCCAAATTTACGAATCCGTTTGAGTCCATTTTTTCCTCGCGTTCATAGTGAATAGAATTCAATTTTAAAGATTAAAATCGGCAATTCCGAATTAAAATTCATATATAATCAAAAAGATATGATTTATTATTTCGATAAGAAATCTTTTTTGACGCAAAATTCAAAAAAATTGTAGATTCTGATTATCTATTTTAATATTTTTAATATTCAACTTAAAAATATAATATTGCCCATGAAAAAATACAAAATTAAGAAAGGCCTGGATATTCCTCTCGCCGGTTCTCCGGAGCAAAAAATCTCCGAAGAAAAATTCACTTCAAAATACGCAATACTCGGAGATGATTACATCGGAATGAAGCCGACTATCGTTAAGAAAGAAGGTGATTCGGTTAAAAAAGGGGAAGCTCTTTTTACAGCCAAAAAATTCCCGACTGTTAATTTTACTTCTCCTGTTTCCGGAAAAGTGATTGCGGTCAATCGCGGAGCCAAAAGAAAATTTTTATCAATGATAATTGAGAAGGAAGGAAATGAAGAAGTTTCGTTTGATTCTTTTTCCTTTAACGAAATTAAATCTCTTGATAAAGAAAAAGCAATGTCGGAAGTTCTATCTTCAGGGCTTTGGATTGCTTTTAAAACCCGCCCCTTTTCAAAGCTTGCCGACCCCGAGACAATGCCTCATTCCATTTTTATTAATATGATGGACACAAATCCTCATGCTCCTTCGATGACAAAAGTGTTGGAAGGAAAAGAGGAATACTTTAAAGCGGGAGTTGCGGTTGTTGAAAAATTTACCGACGGGAACATCAACATTGTAAAATCGCCGAAAGATAATTTTACGATTGAGGAAAACGAAAAGATAAAAGGATTTGAATTTTCCGGTCCTCATCCTTCCGGTTTGGCAGGAACTCATATTCATTTTATCGATCCGGTCGGTCATCACAAAACCGTTTGGTACATTGACGCGGAGGATGTTGCTGCAATCGGCGCTTTATTCCTAACCGGTAAACTCGATACTTCCCGCGTTATTTCCATTGCCGGTCCGATGGCAAAAAATCCGAGACTAATCAAAACTTCGCTTGGCGCAAATGTTTCCGAATTGGTTGAAGGGGAAGCGGATTTAGCTTCCGACGTTAAAGTTATTTCCGGCTCGGTTCTAAACGGAAGAATTGCCGAGAACGAAGTTGAATACCTCGGACGTTTCCACAAGCAAATTTCGATATTAAAAGAAGACCGTGAAAAGCATTTTATGGGCTGGGCGATTCCTACTCCGAAGCTCTTTTCGGTTAAAAATATTTTACTTTCGGCTTTAACTCCGAAAAAGAAATTCGATTTAACAATGGCGTTAAACGGCGGTAGAAGAGCTATTGTCCCGATTGGGAATTACGAAGCCGTTATGCCGTTGGATATTTTACCTACATTTTTATTAAGAATGTTAGCCGTCGGCGATATTGAGGAGTCCGAAAAACTCGGCGCTCTGGAATTGGACGAAGAGGATTTGGCTTTGTGTACTTTTGTCTGCCAATCTAAAATCGAACACGGCGTTAATTTAAGAAATCTTTTAACTACAATTGAGAAGGAAGGATAGTGAGCTTACGTAGTTTTTTTGATAAACATGAGAAAGATTTTAAAGAAGGGAAATTAAAGAAATATTTTCCCCTCTTTGAAGCCATGGAAACTCTCCTTTATTCCGGCGGAGAAAATGCAAAATCTCCGACTTTTGTTCGAGATGCAATCGATTTAAAGAAAACGATGACTACAGTTGTTATTGCGCTTTTGCCGGCTGTTTTTATGGCATTATATAATACGGGATACCAGATTAATTTATCCGTCGCTTCATCCGGAGCTGCTGATCCCGGAACTTGGCAAGGAAGTTTACTCGCTTCGTTAGGACTTCCTTTTAATGCTTCAAACTTTTGGAGCGATATATTATTAGGATTTTTCCACTTCCTGCCGCTTTATCTTGTAACGCTTGTAGTCGGCGGATTTTGGGAGGTTCTCTTTGCAATAATACGAGGACACGAAATTAACGAAGGCTTTTTTGTTACAAGTCTCCTTTTCCCTCTGATAGTTCCGGCGAGTATGCCTTATTGGGAAATTGCCCTCGGTATTTCTTTTGGAGTTGTATTCGGGAAGGAAGTTTTCGGCGGCGTCGGGATGAATGTTTTGAACCCTGCTTTGGTAGGACGCGCGTTCCTTTTCTTCGCTTATCCCGCTGCAATTTCCGGCGATAAAGTTTGGGTTGCTGTTGACGGATTGAGCAAAGCTACTCCTTTGGCAAAATTAGCCGAAGGAGGTTTAGCGCATGCCGGAGTAACTTGGTGGAATGCCTTCATCGGATTAATTCCCGGCTCAATGGGAGAAACTTCGACTTTGGCTATTCTAATCGGAGCGGCGTTTTTATTATATACCGGAGTAGCTTCGTGGAGAATAATGCTGAGTGTTCTTGTCGGAATGGCGGTAATGGCGTTTACGTTTAACTTAATCGGAAGCACAACAAATCCCATGTTCGAGGTTACTCCGCTATGGCATTTGGTTCTTGGCGGATTTGCTTTCGGTACGGTTTTTATGGCAACCGATCCTGTGAGCGCCGCAGTTACAAAGCAAGGACAAATTTGGTACGGATTATTAATCGGAGTGATGGTTGTACTTGTCAGAGTGGTTAATCCGGCATTTCCTGAAGGAATGATGCTGGCAATATTATTCGGTAACGTTTTTGCTCCGATTATCGATAAGATATTCATAAATGCAAATATCAAAAGGAGGCGGTTAAGAGATGTCGTCTGATAGTGTAAAAAAAACGATTGGTGTTGCTTTAGGAGTTTGTGCTGTCGCCTCGATTTTTGTTTCGACTGCCGCAGTTGAATTAAAACCGATTCAGCTTGAAAATAAAAAAGCCGATATGGTTCGCAATATTCTTGATGTAGGCGGTTTCGATAGCCAAAGTAAAGATTTCAAGGAAGTCTATAAGGAACACATTCAGCCTGAAATTATAAACTTAAAAACAGGCACGGTTATTCCGGAAGAAAAATATACAAAAGAACTGAATCCTGATGATTTTGATATAAAGACTCTTGCCGACAGTAAGACTTACGGTGAGGCGATTCCTGCCGAGGAAGATATTGCGGGAATTAAAAGAATGCCTAAATATATGGTTGTTTATAAAGAAATTAAAAACGGCAATTTATCAGGATATATACTTCCGATTTACGGGAAGGGATTGTGGTCAACAATGTACGGTCTGCTTGCATTGGATAAAGATTTGCATACCGTAAAGGGACTTACTTTTTACGATCAGGGTGAAACACCCGGACTTGGCGGCGAAGTGGAGAATCCGAAATGGAAAGCTTTATGGGTAGGCAAACAAGCTTACGATTCCACAGGACGCCCGATTCTTCAGGTGATTAAAGGAAAAGTCAGTCCGAATGAACCGCGGGCTAAATATACTGTTGACGGACTTTCCGGCGCAACATTAACTACGCGCGGAGTAAATCACTTGGTTCATTTCTGGCTTGGGAAAAACGGTTACCTTCCGTTTCTGGAAAAATTAAGAGGTAATAAACATGAGTAAAAAATTAAGTTATAAAGAAATATTATTCGATCCGGTTTTTAAGAATAACCCGATTGCCCTTCAGATTCTCGGAATTTGTTCCGCGCTTGCGGTTACTTCCAAAATGGAAACAGCCGTCGTTATGGCGCTTGCCGTAACGCTCGTAACGGCTTTTTCAAACTTTTTTGTAAGCCTTGTCCGCAAGCACGTTCCGAGCAGCATCAGAATTTTGGTTGAAATGACAATTATTGCATCTCTTGTAATTATTGCCGATCAGCTTATTCGCGCTTTTGCATTTGATATTAGCAAGCAGTTGTCCGTTTATGTCGGTTTGATTATTACAAACTGTATTGTGATGGGACGCGCCGAAGCTTACGCGCTAAAAAATCCTCCGATTGAAAGTTTTTTGGACGGAATCGGAAACGGCTTGGGATATAGTTTTATCCTTTTAACCGTCGGTTTTTTCCGTGAACTTTTCGGCTCGGGAACACTTTTCGGAATTTCTATTTTGCCGACTGTTTCAAACGGCGGATGGTACACAACCAACGGTTTGCTGCTGATGCCTCCGAGCGCGTTTTTCTTAATCGGATTGCTTATTTGGGTAATTCGGACTTTAAAACCGGAACAAAGGGAGAGCGATTAATATGTTTGAACATTATCTGAGTTTATTCGTAAAATCCATTTTCATTGAGAATATGGCTCTTGCCTTCTTCCTTGGGATGTGTACATTCCTCGGAGTTTCCAAGAGAGTTGAAACCGCAATCGGTTTGGGTATTGCCGTTGTTGTTGTCCAGGCAATTACAGTACCGGTTAATAATCTTATCTACACAAACGTTTTGAAAGAAGGCGCTCTCTCGTGGGTAGGTTTGCCTGATGTTGATTTAAGCTTTCTCGGATACATTACTTATATAGGCGTTATTGCCGCTATCGTGCAAATCCTTGAAATGTTTCTCGATAAATTTGTCCCTTCGCTTTACAATGCGCTTGGAATTTTCTTACCGCTTATTACAGTAAACTGTGCGATTATGGGCGGATCGTTATTTATGGTTGAAAGAAATTATACTTTCGGCGAATCTGTTGTTTACGGATTCGGTTCCGGTATCGGTTGGGCTTTGGCAATTATTGCTCTTGCCGGAATTAGAGAAAGATTGAAATATAGTAATCCGCCGAAAGCTTTGCGCGGATTAGGACTTACGTTTATAACTGCAGGATTAATGGCAATGGCATTTATGCTGTTTTCGGGAATTCAACTTTAGAGGAAAATGAATGGAAGGATTTAGTTTAATAATATTAGGAGTAGTTCTATTTATCGTAATAGTTATTGCTCTGGTATTGATAATTTTGTTGGCGAAATCAAAATTGGTCTCGAGCGGGGAAGTTGAGATAAACATTAACGACGATCCCGAAAAATCGGTAAAAGTGCCGGTTGGCTCAAAACTTCTTTTTGCATTGGCGGATAAAGGTATTTTTGTCCCTTCGGCTTGCGGCGGACAGGGAACTTGCGGCGAATGTAAATTGGTTGTTAAAGAAGGCGGAGGAGATATTCTCCCAACTGAAAAAGGGAAACTTACCCGCAAGCAAATTAAGGAAGGTTATCGTCTTTCGTGTCAAGTTGCCGTAAAACAAAATTTGAAAATTGAGATTCCCGCTGAAGTTTTTGATATTAAGAAATGGGAATGCACGGTTCGTTCAAACAGAAATGTTGCAACATTCATTAAAGAGCTTATTCTCGATCTGCCGGAAGGGGAGAATGTTGAGTTTCGTGCCGGCGGTTATATCCAAATTGAAGCTCCGCCTCATACTGTTTACTACAAAGATTTTGATATTGAAGAAGAGTACAGACAGGATTGGGATAAATTTGATTTATGGCGTTATGTTTCAAAAGTGGATGAACCAATCGTACGCGCTTACTCAATGGCGAATTATCCTTTGGAAAGAGGAATGATTATGCTGAACGTTCGTATTGCCACGCCTCCACCGAGAATGCCGGATGTTCCCCCCGGACAAATGTCATCGTTTATATTCAACTTGAAACCCGGAGATAAAGTTACCATTTCCGGACCTTACGGCGAATTTTTTGCCCGCGATACCGATAATGAAATGATATTCATCGGCGGCGGTGCGGGAATGGCGCCGATGCGCTCTCATATTTTCGATCAGCTTAAACGTCTCGATTCCAAGCGGAAAATGTCTTTCTGGTACGGAGCGCGCAGTCTTCGTGAAGCTTTTTATGTTGAAGAGTTCGATAAACTTCAGGAAGAACATCCTAACTTTAAGTGGTATCTTGCACTTTCCGAGCCGCTTCCCGAAGATAACTGGACGGGAAAGGTAGGATTTATTCATCAGGTGCTTTATGATACTTATCTTAAAGATCATCCTGCGCCGGAAGATTGCGAATACTATCTCTGCGGTCCCCCGCTGATGATTAGCGCCGTTACGAAGATGCTTGATGACTTAGGCGTGGAAAAAGAAAACATTTTGTATGACGATTTTGGAAGTTAATCGTTTTTGAGCTTGTGAAAACAAGCTCTTTGTTTATTATTTATATTGATGAAATCAATATATTATAAAGTTTGCTAATATAAATTTTATTTGGATAAAAGTTCTTCTAAGAAAAAGTAAGGAGTTTATATGAAAACAGCTGAAGAGTTATTGAAAGAAAAAGGAACCGAAATCATTTCCGTTACTCCCGATACTTTAATCAATGACGCCGTAAAGCTGATGACGGAAAAGAACATCGGAGGAATTGCAATAAAAGAGGGAGACGAGTATGTTGGCATTTGGACGGAACGCGATTTACTTCATAACATCGCCGAGAATTCCTACGACTGCAAAACAACTCCTATTAAAGAATTGATGCAGAAAAATTTAATTACCGCAAATTATGACGAGAGTATTTATACTTTAATGGATAAATTTCTCGGGAAAAAACTCCGGCACTTGTTTATCGTTAAAGAAGGTAAAATTATCGGCTTGCTTTCAATCGGCGATGTGGTTAAAGCCAACCTTAATGAAAAAACAAAAGAGCTTGAAGAATTGAACGCTGTTTTTAACTGGGATTATTACAACAACTGGCGTTGGAGAAAGTAGAGGACATTTTTGAAAAAAAGCTCATTCCTATTTTTATCGCTTATTATTTTTCTATTTTCATGTAGTAAGCAAAGTCCGAATGAAGTTGTTCTCAAAGGAAAAACAATGGGAACAACTTACTCCGTAAAATTCGTTGATTCGGATTCACATTTCAATTCGGATAAAATTCATACTCAAATCGATTCGGTTTTACGAAATGTGAATATGAAAATGTCCACTTATATTCCAAATTCCGAAATTTCGAGGTTCAACGCATTTAATAAAACCGACTGGTTCTCCGTTTCGAAAGATTTTATTGTTGTTCTGCGTCAAGCTGAATATGTTGCTAAAGTTAGCGACGGTTACTTCGACCCAACTGTTATGCCTCTCGTAAATCTTTGGGGATTCGGTCCGGAGAAAAGAACGGAAAAAATCCCGACAGAGGCGGAAATCGATTCTGCAAAAAAATTAGTAAATTTTACCTTTATTGAGGAAAAAATCAATCCGCCCGAAATCAGGAAAAAATCACCCGAAATATATCTCGATTTTTCCTCGATAGCCAAAGGCTACGGCGTGGATAAGGTGGGTGATTTTCTCGAATCGAAAGGCATAGAAAATTACCTTGTGGAAATCGGCGGAGAACTTCGAGCGCACGGAGTTAAA
>CAYLYR010000016.1:0-20806 GCA_964387835.1 uncultured Melioribacter sp. | reverse complement strand
CGGTAAATTACCGGATAAACATTTTACTGAATTTCGCACGAATGTAATCGAAACACACTGGAGCAATTGGCTGGCAACGGATTATTTTCTTCAAGAGGAACTGAATTTTAAGTGGATAAATTTCTTTAAGGAGATACAAAAGAGCGATACTCATTATTACACAAAAAATACGGAACAGTTTTACTCGCAATGGCTATATAAAAAATATGCGAAAGTAATAAGACGAAGAAACGGAGAAATAACAATTGATAACAGAAACATGCCGCAGGAAGTTTATGATAATTCGTTACTCGGACTTTTTGTTTTGAAAATAAAACTCGATAAGAATCAACATGTTTCAAATGCAGAAATAAACGGAAGAAAAATTCCTTCTTACTATGAAAACTCCGGTTACGGATTTTTATATATTCCCAAATTAGAGAGAAAAAAATATTCGGTTACGATAGAAATCGGCAATAAATATCCAACCGATACAATTATTAATAACGGCACTTTTAATGTGTACTCCTCCAACTCACCGAAGAAAAATATTCTTGAATTTGAATTAAGAACGTACGGAACACAAAAAATCGAAGTTAAGACAATAAAACCGAGAAAAGTTATTTCCGTTAATAAAAATATAAAAATTAGAAAAAAAGATTATGATACAAAATTAAACTCACTTTTTCTTACGCTTTCGGCAAAAGATTTTCAGGGTGAGACAGGGAAAATAATAATTTACAGATAAATGATGATTAGAAAAAAAATAAATATTTTGATATTCGGCTTGGCGCTTCTTGTTACGGCGTGTAAATCACCGGATAATGTTATAAAAATTAATTCGGGAAAATTAAAGTTATTGATTAACAGTAATCTTTACACAAAAGTATTGTCGGATTTTTCCCCTACCGGAAAAATCACTTCATCGTTTCGTCCTTCGGAATATATATTAACCGACAACGGAAAAATTACCGATTTCTTTCTTACCTCAAAAAAAGAAAATGAAACAAAGGGAGGAAATCGTGTCTGGATTATTGAAGGTAAAAGTAAAGGTGAAGTTAAAGTTAGGAAAACAATTACGATTAATGTTTATAAGGACTTCCCCGAGTTCATCTTTACAAAAGTAAAATATACTAATTTATCGAATGACAGCTTAATCATAAGAAAATGGGTAAATAATGATTACCTAATTCCGCAAAAAGATAGTGCGGAAATTTTCTGGTCTTATCAAGGCGCAACTTACGAAGAACGTCCCGATTGGGTTCTGCGGGTTAAAAACGGTTTTAATCGAAAAAATTATATGGGAATGAATGCTACCGATTACGGCGGCGGCGTTCCGATAGTTGATATTTGGGAGAAGAGTTTCGGATTTGCTATCGGACATGTCGAAAAGGTACCGAAATTAGTTTCCCTTCCGGTTGCACGCAATGCTCAATTAGGAGGAACGGAAATAAAAGTAGAGTATGCAAAAAGAACAGCTCTTGCCCCTAAACAATCCGTATCAACGTTTGAAACGTTTCTCACAACTCACAAAGGAGACTACTTCCACACTCTAAAAATGTACAGCAAGTTTATGCGGAAATATCGGGGATTTCACTTTAACAAAACTCCGAAAGATTCGTACGAACCTATTTGGTGCGCTTGGGGATATGAACGCGATTTTAATGTAAAGGAAGTGTTGGGAACTCTTCCCGAAGTAAAAAAATTAGGATTCAAATGGGTGGTTCTCGATGACGGTTGGCAAACAGCCGAAGGAGATTGGTTTTTAAATCCGAAAAAATTCCCTCACGGTGAAAAAGATATGAAACAATTCGTTGAGAGAATTCATAAGAAAGGATTAAAAGCCAAGTTGTGGTGGGCTCCCCTTGCAGTCGATCCGGGTACAAAGCTGATTAAGAATCATCCGGATATGCTGTTGCTGAACAAACAGCAGAAGCCTCAGGATATAACTTGGTGGGACAGTTATTATCTTTGTCCGGCATACGAGAAAACTCTCGAATATACAAAAGGTTTGGTCAGAAAATTCCTACAAGACTGGAAGTTTGACGGGTTAAAGATAGACGGGCAACATCTTAACGGCGCTCCTCCTTGTTACAATAAGGCTCATCATCACAAACGCCCTGAAGAATCAACCGAAGCAATGCCGAAATTTTTCCAAACGATTTACGATGAAGCCGAAAGAATAAATCCGAATGCGGTAATTGAAGTTTGCCCTTGCGGAACCGGTTACAACTATTACATGCTGCCCTATCTTAACCAAGTTGTAGCCTCCGATCCGGTTTCATCATGGCAAATACGTTTAAAAGGAAAAACGTTCAAAGCGCTAATAAGCCCTTCTGCGCCTTATTACGGCGACCATGTTGAATTAAGCGACAATAAGGATGACTTTGCTTCCACGATAGGCATAGGAGGAATAATCGGGACAAAATTCACTTGGCCCGTCGGGATTTATCGAAATAAGGAAAGCGGCGATGTTAGCCTGACAAAATCAAAAGAGAAAGAATGGAAGAAATGGATTAATATTTATAATAGGTACAGATTGTCCGAAGGAGAATATCTCGGAGAACTATACGACATCGGTTTCGACCGCCCCGAGACTCATGTTATTAAGAAAGACGGTGCATTGTTCTATGCTTTTTACGCAGATAACTTTTCCGGCGATGTTGAGTTGAGAGGCTTGAACAAAAATAAAAGTTATTCAATTTATGATTACGTTAACAATAGAAAAATTACGGACTTAGATAAAGGTCAAAATCACATTAAAATTAACTTTAGTAAATACTTTCTGATTAAAGCCGTAGAAAATTAATTTTTCATATTCGAGACATTCTTTTTTACATAAGATAAAAGGTCGCAAACGTTTGGGATACTTTCTTAACATTTGTTAGGTATTTACTCGCTATTTTACGTAACGCACGCCAAAACATTTTACGAGAATTTCAATGTTTTTTATCGATTAAGTTAATAATAATTTTTTATTAGCACAAATTGTCTTATTTTATTTAAATGAGAAAGAAAATAAATTTCAGCATGATAATTTGGCTTGTTATTATTTCCCTATTCCAGGGATGCCAAGCTCAAAATAAGAAAGGAAAGAAAGTGAACTCGGAATTTAAATACACAAATCATTTAATAACGGAACAAAGCCCCTATTTATTACAACATGCTCATAATCCCGTGGAGTGGTATCCTTGGGGAGAGGAAGCCTTTGAAACTGCACGGCGTGAAGATAAACCGATTTTTCTCTCTATCGGATATTACACTTGTCATTGGTGCCATGTGATGGAGCACGAATCTTTTGAAAGCCCTGAAGTCGCAGAAATCATGAACAAAACATTTGTCTGCATTAAAGTCGATAGAGAGGAACGCCCCGACTTGGACAATGTTTATATGAAAGTAAGCAGACTACTTACCGGAACAGGAGGCTGGCCCTTAACAATAATAATGACGCCTGATAAAAAACCCTTTTACGCCGGAACGTACATCCCGAAACATAGTATGCACAACAGAATAGGTTTAGTGGAGTTAACCGAAAAAGTCGGTGAACTATGGAAAACCGACCGCGCCCAATTGCTGAAATCCGCTAATCAAATTACAGAAGCATTATTGGAAGCGCCGGGAAATCAAAGTAATGATATTCCGGATATAAATACATTAGATGAAGCGTACAAAACTTTACGCGCCCGATATGATTTCCGGCATGGCGGATTTTCCGATGCCCCCAAGTTCCCTTCTCCGCACAACATAATTTTTCTGTTGCGCTACTGGCACAGAACAGGTAATGAAACCGCACTTGCAATGGCTGAAAAAACTTTATTGTTTATGTACAGCGGCGGAATGTACGACCACATAGGATTCGGTTTTCATCGTTATTCAACCGATAAAAAATGGTTTCTGCCTCATTTTGAAAAAATGCTTTACGACCAAGCTATGCTTACCTTGGCTTACACGGAAGCTTATGAGGCTACGAAAAACATTCAATACAAAATTATTGCCGAAGAGATTATCCAATATGTTTTAAGAGATATGACTTCCCCGCTTGGCGGTTTCTATTCGGCTGAAGATGCAGACAGCGAAGGAGAAGAAGGAAAATTCTACATTTGGAAATGGGATGAAATCAAATCCGCATTAAATCCCGATGAATTTCATTTTGTGAAAGAAGTATTTAATATTTCGGAGAACGGAAACTTCAAGCATGAAGTCAGTTTGGAAAAAAGCGGAGCTAATGTTCTGGCGTTGAATACAGCGCCTAAAATTCTTGCCGAAAGATTGAATATTTCCTTAGCGGATTTTTATCGTGAACTGAATTCCGTTAGGAAAAAACTTTTTGCCGCTCGGGAGAAACGGGTACATCCGAACAAGGACGATAAAATATTAACCGACTGGAACGGACTAATGATAGCGGCGCTTTCCAAAGCAGGAAGAGTTTTTAACAAACCGGAATATACCGAAGCTGCGGAAAAAGCGATTGGTTTTATCTACGATAAAATGTTTGAGGGACAAGAATTAATGCACCGTTTCAGAGGGAACCATCGTGCTGTTTACGCAAACGCCGATGATTTTTCATTCTTAATTTTTGGATTAATTAATACTTATGAAGCAAGTTTCAATCCTGATTATCTATCAAAAGCTGTTATCTTACAGAATATTTTTACTTCAAATTTCTTTGATGACAAGAACTTCGGTTTCTATTTCACTTCCGATAAAAAGAGTGATACTTTTCTAAGGACTAAGGAATTTTACGATGGAGCGATTCCTTCGAGCAATTCGACGGCATTTATTAATTTGCAGTTATTATATAAAATTACGGCAAATAAGAACTATGAAAACCTGTCGGTCTCTCTCGCAAAAGCATTTTCTGCTTATTTGGAAGGCTCTCCTATTTCCGCAACTTTCTTCCTAACCGGTTTGGATTTTTTCATTGGACCTACTTCGGAAATTGTGATTGCAGATGTAAGAAATAATCCAAGTGAAAACGAATTTATTACTGAACTAAGGAAATACTATGCTCCAAAAAAAATTGTTATTTATTTTGGGGATGAGCAAACAAAAAAATACTTGGAGAAAATAATTCCCTCTATTGAAGGTTATAACGTAATTAATAATAAACCTACAGTATTTGTATGTAAAAACTTTAATTGCAATTTGCCGACAAACAAACCTTCAGTAATGATTAAGGAATTGAAAAAGTAATCTTTTATTTAACTTTTGAGCGGAAATATTTCTCTTTTTGCTTAAATTACATTAATGTATTTTAATTAATATTGTAAATGTTGTTTGGAGCCTAAAACATGAAAAAAGCAGATTATCTTCTTAAAACTATTGAGCATATAGATATAACAAAACATAATGTAATCGAACTTGTTGATTCTATGGGCAAAATGGCTTTTTCCGCAAGGGACTTAAATCGCGCCGCTCAAATTTATGACATGATGCTTAAAGACCAAGATACTACTATAATTCTTACTTTAGCGGGAAGTATTTTCAGCGCAGGACTGAAAAAGGTAGTTTCTGATTTAATTGAAAATAACATGGTTGACGCAATTGTCTCAACCGGTGCTTTAATGGTTGATCAAGATTTTTTTGAAGCTCTCGGCTTTAAGCACTATATAGGTTCACAGTATGTTGACGATAATGAATTACGTGAACTTCACATAGATAGAATTTACGATACTTTTATTGATGAAGATGAACTTAGAATTTGTGATGAAACAACAGCGGCGATTTTTGATTCATTGGAACCCCGTCCCTACTCATCGAGAGAATTACTGTGGTATTTTGGAAAATATCTCGAAGACAACGGAGGACCTAAAACCGACGACAGCGTTATTTATTCAGCTTATAAAAACAACGTTCCTATTTTTGTCCCTGCATTTTCCGATTGCTCGGCAGGCTTTGGAATTGTAATGCATCAAACAAAACACCCTGAAAAACATGTTTCGTTTGATAGCGGGAAAGACTTCCTTGAATTAACCAAGATAAAATTAGCAAGTAAAGAAACCGGAATCTTTATGGTGAGCGGAGGAGTTCCCAAAAACTTTACTCAGGATATTGTTGTTGCAGCGGACATCTTGCGTGAAAACGTTCCGATGCACAAATACGCTATTCAAATTACTGTGGCTGATGTTCGTGACGGAGCGCTTTCGAGTTCCACATTACGTGAAGCAAGCTCATGGGGAAAAGTGGAAACAACTTTTGAGCAAATGGTCTATTCGGAGGCTACGCTTGCACTTCCGTTAATTGCAGGTTATGCTTATCACAAACAAAACTGGAAAAATAGGATTCAACGAAACTTAGTTGGATTATTCTCTTAAACTTTAAGTTTTTTCTATCTTTTTTCAGACCTAATTTTTTGTAAGAGACTTAACACAAAATAGATATAAAAAAGCCGAGATTTTTCTCGGCTTTTTTATTTAAGGTATAATTCTTATTATTAGTTCTCTTAGAAAAACTTGCTACATATTTTCCTTAATCCGCAGCGTAAATAATATCAATAAAACTATCTGATTTAAGAGCCGCTCCTCCAATTAAAGCTCCGTCAATATTGGGCTGCGAAAGAAGTTCTTTGGCATTATTCGGCTTCACACTCCCGCCGTATTGGATAAGTAAGCCGTTAGCTACATCTTTATTAAACATTTCCTCAATTAAATCACGGATGAACTTATGGACTTCCTCTGCTTGCTCCGGAGATGCTGTTTTTCCTGTCCCTATTGCCCAAACAGGTTCATACGCAACTATTATTTCTTCCATTTGAGCCGATGAAACATCTTTCAAGCCGGCGGTTATTTGCTCTCTCAAAACATCCTTCATGGTTCCGCTTTCACGTTCTTCCAAAGTTTCACCGACACAAAAAATCGGTTTTAATCCTGAAGATAGAGCTTTGTGAATTTTCTTATTTATCCACTCATTGCTTTCATTAAATATTGCCCGACGTTCACTATGCCCGAGAATAACGTAATCACAACCGGCGCTTAAAAGCATTGATGCAGAGATTTCTCCGGTAAACGCTCCTTTATCTTCAAAAAACATATTCTGTGCGCCAACTTTAATCGGAGTGTTTTTTGCAAGTTCCGAAGCGGTTTCCAGAGATGTAAAAGGAGGACAAACAATTATTTCCGATGTAACCTTTGAAAAATCAATGTTATTAATTATTCCCGATATTAATTCGGCTGTGCCGGAAATATCATTGTTCATTTTCCAGTTGCCTGCTATTACTTTTTTTCTCATAATTTCCCTCTTATTAAAGGTTAATTGCTTCTACTCTTTTAATTGCCGGAATCTTCTGCATTAATACTTTTTCCACTCCGGCGCGTAAAGTCATTGAAGCCATTGGGCACTCTGCACAAGCGCCCAACAGCTTAACTTTGACGATGTTTTTTTCCGTTACTTCTACAAGCTCAATATCTCCCTCATCAACTAACAGATAAGGGCGGACTTGTTTTAATGCGTTATTAACTTCTTCAAACGAGACTTGCATTTACAATTTAATTTCAATTTTGCTTGATGCCGCATTTTTAATATTAACTTGCTCGGCGAGATTTCTACCTATTTCGATGAACTTCTTGGCATACTCGGAATCGGGATTTTGAACGACAAAGGGTTTTCCCGAATCTCCGCCTTCGCGAATCGACATATCAATAGGAATACCTCCCAAGAATTTGGTCTCAAGCTCACCGGCTAATTTTTCACCTCCGCCGATTCCGAAAATATCATATCTGTTGCCTGTATCGGGAGCTATAAAGTAACTCATATTTTCAATTACTCCAAGCACGGGAACATTGACCTTCCGGAACATTTTCAAGGCTTTTTTCGCATCAATTAATGAAACATCCTGAGGCGTAGTTACAATTATGGAACCGGTCATAGGAATAGTTTGAGCGATAGTTAATTGAATATCTCCGGTTCCCGGAGGCAAATCGAAAATCAAATAATCCAACTCTCCCCAATTTACATCGGACATAAATTGCTTGATTGCCCCGCTTGCCATTGCTCCTCGCCAAATTACCGGATCGTTATCGTCAATTAAAAACCCGATTGACATTACCTTAATTCCGTAATTTTCAATCGGCTTAATTTTCTGCTTTCCGTCAATAACTTCCATTTCCGGTTTTTCGTTAATTCCAAGCATCATAGGAATACTCGGTCCGTACAAGTCGGCATCGATTAAACCGACTTTTAAGCCGTCTTTTGCCATTGCTATAGCAAGATTTACAGCTACTGTACTTTTACCAACTCCACCTTTTCCCGAAGCAACCGCTATTGTATTTTTAACTCCCGGAAGATAAGCGGATTGCCCGCTCGGTGCGGCATTATTATTTAAATTAGGATTTTTATAAGCCATAATTTTCAACCATTTTATTTTTAAGTTTAGTTAAAATATTTAATTTAAAAATTAAAATTAATCATATTTACTTAATTCCCAAAGGTGTTTTTCTTTATTTATATAAGATGTCCGAAAATTATTTCACATGCGGGAGCATATCAAAATATTATTCATTCATGAACAGTTTGTCTTAAATTTTTCGGCACTTTTCGATATATTAACATTTTAAATTTTAATTATATCTAAAAATCTTTCCGGTTACCTAAGGAAGTAAATTATAAGGACTTTATGTTAATTAATATATTATTTATAGGCGATGTTGTCGGAACTCCCGGGATGAACATGGTTGAAACTTGGCTCCCGGGATTAATAAAAAAATACAACGCAGACTTAGTAATAGTTAATGCGGAAAATTCAGCAGACGGAAAAGGATGCACCGAAAAAGAAGGTTCAATTTTATTTAACCTCGGAGTTGACGTAATTACCGGCGGGAATCATTCTTGGGACAAACACCAATCGCAAGAGTATATGAAAAAAAACAGAAAAGTTTTACGTCCTTTGAATTACCCGATTGGCACTTACGGAAACGGCTACTACATTGCCGAAACAAAAAAAGGTAAAGTCGCCGTACTTAATTTACAAGGACGAGCATTTATGCCGTCAATAGATTGCCCTTTCCGTTCCGCCGAAAGAATATTGAAAAAGATTAAACAAGAGACGAAAAATATTTTTGTCGATTTTCATGCGGAAACCACAGCCGAAAAGTTAGCGCTTGCCGCTTTTATCGAAAATGACGTAAGCGTTTTTGTAGGGACTCACACGCATATCCAGACTGCCGATGAAAGGATTACGGAAAACGGAATGGCTTACATTACCGATGTTGGGATGACAGGACCATACGACTCTGTAATCGGAATGAAAACCGAAGCGGCGATAAACAGATTTTTATATTCTACTCCGCAGAAATATCAAACGGCACAAGATAATCTTCATCTTGCAGGAATTATTGCGAAAGTCGATTCCGACACAGGAAGAGCAAAAAGTATCGAACGAATTTTTATCCCTGAATTTGATAAAACTCAAGATTAAAGAAGGTGAACCGAAAATGACAATTATTGACGGGAAAAAGATTTCCGATGAAATTAAAGCCGAGTTAAAAACAAAGATTGAAAGAACCAAATCGGAAGGATTAGGCGTACCGGGATTGGCGGCAATATTGGTTGGAGATAATCCCGCATCACGAGTTTATGTTAATTCAAAAAGAAAAGCTTGTGAAAAAATCGGGATGAAATCGGCTGTAGAATTTCTTCCGACTAATACAACAGAATCCGAGTTAATTGAAATCGTAAATAAATATAATAATGATGATAACTTTAACGGCATCTTGGTTCAGCTTCCCCTTCCGTCCGGTATTTCGGAGCAGAATGTTATTGAAGCAATTTCTCCTGAAAAAGATGTTGACGGCTTTCATCCGGTAAACGTTGGTAAATTAGTAATCGGGTTGGATACTTTCTTCCCATGCACACCTTATGGAATAGTTGAACTGTTAAAAAGATATAATATTGAAACAAGCGGAAAGCATGTTGTAGTATTAGGAAGAAGCAATATAGTAGGAAAACCGATTGCAAATATGCTGCTGCAGAAAAATAGTTCCGCTAATGCAATCGTAACGGTAGTGCATTCCGCCGCAAAAAATATTTCTCAATTTACAAAAGAAGCCGATATTTTAATCGCAGCTATCGGAAAACCGAATTATATTACTGCCGATATGGTTAAAGAAGGTGTTGTTGTCATTGACGTAGGGATAAATAGAATTGAGGATGCCGAGAAGAAGAAAGGATATAGAATTGTAGGAGATGTGGATTTTGATTCCGTTTCTTCAAAAGCGTCTTACATTACTCCTGTTCCGGGAGGCGTAGGAAGGATGACTATTGCAATGCTCATGCAAAATACTTATAATGCATTTATCAAACAAAAAGAGATTTAAAATATGGGAAGTTCATTAATTGATAAAGTAGTTAACCAAGTTTTCACGGAAAAAGCTTTACACGATTTTTATTGTACTTATAACACGTGTGAAGGTTGGGAAAGAAATATTGTAGAGCAGCCGGAAGCGGTTCAAAACATTATTCAAACCGGCGCCGATAGAATTGCCGCCGGTCCCGGCATTGGGGAAGAACTGCCGAACAATGAAATTGCGAGAATGATTGACCATACGCTTCTAAAACCTGAAGCGACACCGGATGATGTTGCAAAGCTTTGCAGCGAAGCGCGGGATTATCATTTTGCTTCGGTTTGTATTAATCCGAGTTATGTTAAACAAAGCTACGAAATTCTAAAAGATACAGATGTTAAAGTCTGCACGGTTATAGGATTTCCTCTCGGAGCAACAACGACGGAAGTAAAACGATGGGAAGCCGAGCAAGCTCTTGAAGAAGGCGCCGAAGAAATCGATATGGTAATTCACGTTGGTAAATTAAAAGCCGGTGATGTCGATTATGTTTTCAACGACATTAACCAAGTTGTTCGAGCAGCTCATAAACATGGAGCAATTTGTAAAGTGATTATTGAAACCGCTTTGCTCACCGATGAAGAGAAAGTTAAAGCTTGCCTTATTTCCAAAGAAGCGCGAGCGGACTTTGTTAAAACATCTACCGGATTCAGCAAAGGAGGAGCTACCGCCGGAGACGTGGCTTTAATGAAATATGTTGTTGGAAGCGCAATGGGAGTAAAGGCTTCCGGCGGAATTCGTTCTGCCGAAGACGCGCGTAAAATGATTGCAAGCGGCGCCGATAGAATTGGCGCAAGCGCCAGCGTAAAAATCGCTACCGGTAAAGTTGACAGCTCCAAAGGCTATTAATGATACTCGATTTGCTTGTTACAAAAACCGATGACGGTTACGATGCCATGATTCCCTCGCTTGACGAAGCGGAAACTTGGGCGCCCACTGAGGAAGAAGCGATAGAAAAAGTTTTGGAACTGTTACTGTACTATCTTGATATTGCCGAGAAGAAAGAAATTAAAATTGATTTAGCCCGCAAAGAAAATTCCCGAACTATTTATAAACTTGTAATTAACAAACGATGAGAGAATTTTTAACCGAAAGAAGATTGAATAAAATTACACGTGTAGTTAACCAACGACAGCATTCCTTGCGTGTCGTAATCGAAAATGTTCATGACCCGCACAACGTCAGTGCAATTTTCAGAACATGCGATGCCGTGGGAGTTCCCAAAATTTCACTTCTTTACAATACGGAAGAATTTCCCAAAATAAGCAGAATTTCCTCCTCATCGGCGAATAAGTGGATAGAAAAAGAGCGTTTTTCGGAGACCGAAGAATGTTTTGATTCGCTGCGTAAAGAAGGTTTTAAGATTTATTCCACAATGCTTGATGAAACCGCAAAAAGCATTTACGATATTGATTTTACTCAAAAGATTGCAATCGTTATGGGAAACGAGCACCGCGGCGTTTCCGAACAAGCGGCACGGCATTCCGACGGTTTAATTTACATTCCGATGCACGGCATGATTCAGAGCCTGAATGTTTCCGTCGCAACGGCGGTTATTTTATATGAGGCACAACGTCAAAGACTTGTTTCCGGAATGTACGATAAGTCGGAATTACCCTCCGAAGCAATTGAAAAAACTATTGATGAGTGGTGCGACAAATAAAACTTTAGTGAGGATAATAAAATGAAAATCGGGTTGGTACAATTCTCCCCTGCTTGGGAAAATAAAGAAAAATCCATTGAGAAAATAAATGCTTTATTGAATGATATTGATTTATCTGAGATTGATTTGCTTATTTTCCCGGAGCTTACACTCACCGGATTTTCGATGAATGTTACCCATCTCTCTGAGGAAATCGACGGGGCATCGATGCAGTTTTTCATGGACTTATCCCGAACTAAAAAGATTAATATTTTCGGTGGTCTGATTGAAAAAGCCGACAATAAATTTTTCAATACCCTTATTCATTTTGATGAAAACGGATTAATAAAAGCGCGTTACAGAAAAATTCACCCTTTCTCACTTGCAAAAGAAAATGAATATTACTCTGCCGGCAAAGAGATTGTAGTTACTAAAATCGGCGATTTGCATTTTGGATTGTCAATTTGCTACGACTTAAGATTTCCTGAACTCTACAGACTTCTCGCTTTGAAAAAAGCGGAGGTATTCGTTAATATTGCTAACTGGCCCGTACAAAGATTAAACCATTGGGAACTATTGACAAGAGCAACTGCTTTGCAGCAACTCTCCTATTTTATTGGAGTAAACCGCGTAGGAGAAGACCCGCATGCAGAATACTCCGGTTCAAGCTGTATAGTTTCTCCAATGGGCGCTGATTTACTACGAAACTGCAATGATGAAAAAGTTTTAATTTATGAAATCGCTAAAGAAGAAGTCGAAAAAGTAAGAAAAAAATTTCCTTTTTTAGAAGATGTGAAATTAATCTGAGATAAGCTCAAAAAAAAGCCCTTCATAGAAGGGCTTTCTGAATCGATTAGATTAAAATGATATTTTACAATTCTTCAATCATCTGAACATTTTCAAATTTCTCTTCCAATTGTGCAATAATTTTCGGCACATTTTCCTTATCCGTTTGGAAACGAATAATTACCGAACGTCTGTTCTCACGAACTTCGTAGTAAGTATTTAATATACTGATACACTTATGTTTGTAGTTATCGAGGATGTCGCAGACTTCTTTAATTGCGCCGCCTTCATCAGGCAGACACATGGAAACACGGTAACTCGGAACTCTTGCACCGGTAATTCTTATCAAAGCGTTAAATACATCATGCTCTGTCAACATACCTACCAAGTCCCCTTTACCGTCAACAACAGGCAATCCTCCAACTTTTTCATCATACATTATCACAGCAGCTTTTTCAACGGTAGAATCATCTCTAATCGTAATAGGGTTTCTTCTGTAAATATCTTTAATCTTAATTTTTGATAGAAGATAATGGACTTCCCAAATATCAAGAGAAGTTACCTTCGAGGGAGATGCTTCTTTTAAGTCTCTATCCGAAACAATACCTACCAGCTTACCATCTTTTAAAACGGGCAATCGTCTGATTCTATTCCTTTTCAGAACATCAATTGCCTCGGTAAGTGTATCGTTAATATCTATTGTAATCGGATTTTTACTCATCCATTTTCTTACTAACATATTTTACTCCTAATTTATATTCCTAAGAATGCTTCTTTAACGTGGTCATCGTTCAGCAATTGTTGTCCGGTTCCTTCCATTACAATTTTACCATTTTCCAACACATATGCTCTATCACAAAACTTTAATGTAGCTTGTACGTTTTGTTCAACCAAAAGTACGGTAATCCCTTGCTTCCTAATACTTTTGATAATATCAAAAATGTCCTGTACAAGTACAGGAGCTAAACCAAGGCTCGGTTCGTCAAACATTAACAGTTTTGGTTTTGCCATTAAACCCCGCGCAACCGCAACCATCTGCTGCTCTCCGCCGCTTAAAGTTCCGGCTAACTGAGTGCGTCGTTCCCTGAGTTTGGGAAATAAATCATAACAAAGTTCCATGGTTTCAGCTCTTTTCTCTTTAGCCTCTCCCCATAAAGCTCCCATAATTAAGTTTTCCTCAACGCTCATTTCGTTAAATAAGCGTCTTCCTTCGGGCACATGTACCAATCCCCTTTTCAATATATCTTCAGGTTTTTGATTGGCTATTTCGCTTCCGTCAAAAATTATATTCCCGTTGGAAATCTTTTGAAGTCCGGAAATTGTTTTTATTATAGATGACTTACCGGCTCCGTTTGCTCCGACAAGAACAACAATCTCACCTTCATGAACTTCAAACGAAACATCCCAAAGCACTTGAAGGTCGCCGTAACTCATATCTACATTTTCTAATTTTAGCATAAAATTTTTCTCCTAATGATAATCACTTCCTAAATATGCTTCAATAACAGTCGGGTTTGCCGCTACTTCTGCAGGGCTTCCCTCCGTAATTGTAGTTCCGTAAGCAATTGCATGAATTCTGTCGGAAATGTTCATAATAACTTTCATTATGTGTTCAACAATAATGATGGTTATTCCCAAATCGGAACGAATTGCTCTAATAATATCAATTGCTTCATCCAACTCGGCAGGATTTAATCCTGCGGCGGTTTCATCCAGCAAAAGAAGAGTTGGCCTGGTTGCCAAAGCTTTGGCTATTTCCAATCTTTTTCTTCCTGCTATCGGTAATCCGCCCGCTTTTTGATTAGCTACATGATCAAGGTGAGTAAATTCAAGGACTTCTTTTGTTACTCTTTTAGCTCCTTCAAAGGTTGATTCTCTTGAAAATGCCGCCGCCATTATATTATCGGCTACCGATAATCTTTTCAAAGGCTTAACTACCTGAAAAGTCCTGCCGATTCCAAGCATTGCAATCTCATGTGTTTTCTTATGCGTAATATTGTTCCCTTTAAAAATAATATCACCGGCTGAAACTGGGAAAAAATGATTTATTAAATTAAAAAGTGTTGTTTTCCCGCTTCCGTTAGGACCGATTAACCCGAGTATCTCGCCTTCTTCAACGTCGAAGGAAACATTATTCACGGCGGTTAGACCACCGAAATTTTTAGTTACGTTTTTTAATGACAGTATGCTCATTTTTTCATCTCCGCCTTTCTTTTCAGATGCAGTTTCTTACTAATCAAATCCCAATCTCCAACAACTCCGCCCGGTAAATAGAGAATAACGAAAATCACTAATAATCCGAACACAAAAGCGTGCATACCGGAAACCCATTGCGGAGCAATTCCAAAG
Organism: uncultured Melioribacter sp.; assembly: GCA_964387835.1. Lineage (GTDB taxonomy): Bacteria > Bacteroidota > Ignavibacteria > Ignavibacteriales > Melioribacteraceae > WGAL01. The sequence goes on along the minus strand of CAYLYR010000016.1, from coordinate 5,716 downwards.
AAAGCCGAACGAAATGTTTCCTGCAATATAACCATGATTATAGCTCCGATTGCAGGTCCCCAAATTGTACCAACGCCTCCTATGATTCCCACTAAAATTGTTATGATTGAGATGTTATGTAGAGCAAATACCGTCTCAGGATCAATAAATCCCATATATATAAAATAGAATGCTCCCGCCATTCCTGCCCAGAAGGAGGATAATCCCATCGAAATATTTTTATATTTACCTGCGTTTATCCCAATTGCCGAAGCGGCGTCTTCATCCTCACGAATCGAAAGGAAATAATAACCTTCCCTCCTTCTCATTACCAATTTAACGGTTAAAATAGTCCCGACTGCAATAGCAAGAATAATAAAATAATAAGGATACTTACTAACCCAAGTAGTAATGTAAAGAATACCGTTATGCCCGTTAGTCAGCCATTCTTCCTGACCGAACGCAATACGAAGGATTTCAGCTGCAGCCAACGTACCAAGAGCGAAATAAGGACCTCGCAATCTAAAGACTACTATTCCAAGTAAATATCCGAGAATTACGGCTGTGATACCTCCGAATAACAATCCCCACCATGGGGAAACTTTAAATAAGAAGAATGGAACTCCGGCTGCATAAGCGCCGATTCCAAAGAATGCGGCATGACCGAAAGAAACTTGTCCGGTGTATCCTGCAAGGAGATTCCAAGATGTGCCCAGTACTACCCACAACATCACAAAAATCAATAGACCTTGAATGTAGGGAGAAAAATCGAAAATAAAAGGGAGTACTAAGGCAAAAATAAAAATGCCTATTTCCATTTTACTGATAAATTTATCATTCTGCATAATCTACCTACACTTTCGTTAAACTTTTTAATCCGCCCGGTAAGAAAACCAAAACCAGGAGGAAAATTATTAATCCGTATGCATCTCTATATCCTGAAGAGAGATACGTTGCTCCGAATGTTTCTGCCAAAGCTAATACAATACCTCCTGTTATTGCTCCAACAGTTGAACCTAATCCGCCGAGAATTGTTATAACGAAAGCTTTAGCCGTAAATTCAGGTCCGACATCCGGATATAAATAAAAAATCGGAAGGAAAAAAGTACCGGCAGCCGCAATCAATGCGCTCCCGATTCCATAAGTTAAAACCGTGATTTTTTCGGCGCTTACACCCATTAATGACGCTGCCAATCTATCCTGTGCAGTTGCCCTGATGGAACGCCCCAAGTCCGTTTTCATTAATAAGTAGAATAATCCGGCAGTTAAAATAAGTGAAACTATGAAAGCAATTAACAGAGGAATACTAATTGACACACCGCCTAAATCCCAGGCTTGCCCTGTATAGCTGGTCTGAACCGAACGATAATCGGATGTAAATAAAAATCGAGCTAACTCAACCAATACCATTCCGATACCAACAGTCATTAGAACTTGGTTCTCAGGTAAAATAGAATCCTTTTCAATTAACGGGTTAAGTAAATATTTACTCAAAAACTTTGCCAAATAAAAAGTGAACGGAACAGAAAGAACTACCGATAAATAAGGATCTATACCCAAGTAATTCCATGCTGACCACGAAACATACATTGCCACCATCATCAACTGCCCGTGTGCCAAGTTGATTATTTTAAGAACGCCCATAATTAACGACATTCCCAAACCGATTATAGCATAAAGTCCGCCTACCAGCAATCCGGAAATCAAAGATTGCAAAAACATTTCCATAATTACTCCAAAGGAATTTTTTAAGAAGATTATCTTGTAAAAAACTAGTAAATATTAGTCTGCCCTTAAAATCAGGGCAGACTCAGAACGAATTAATAAAATTATTTCCAAATTTTATTATAATCAATAGGATAAACAATCGGTGCGTTTGCAAGATTTTTAGGCCATACTAATTTAAGTGAGCCGTCTTGCCACTGAACAACATAAGTTGTCATTTTATTCTGATGAATTTTCTCACCGTAAGAAGTAAATTTAACCGGACCGAAAGCAGTCATCATATCGGTTTTATCCAAAGCTTTTTTGATATTCTCTTTGGAATAATCACCTTTACAGCGTTTAAGAACATCCGCTACAACATATGCTGCGGAATAAGCTTCTGCGCCATGATAATCAGGTCCGTCCCCGCCGTATTTCTTTACATAATTTGCAAAGAATTCTTTGGCTCCCGGTATCGGAAGAGTTTGGTGCCACAATGTTGCTGAAAAAACACCTTCCGAAGCTTTGCCGGCGTTCTCTTTGAATGCAGGCATTGTGAAACCGGCTCCGGCTCCAACATACAGATTAGGTTGGAAGTTTAATTCACGTGCTTGTTTCATTAACATAGCCGCATCCATAACATAAGAAATCATATAAACCATATCAGGTTTAACTTTCTTTGCATTCAACAAGATAGGTTTAAAGTCAACTGTTCCGCTTGAGTATGCTTGAGTTCCGAGAACTTTGATACCTAATTTAGTTGCGGTTTTAGCAAATGACTTTGCTCCCTTTGTTCCGAAAGTAGTATTTTCATGAATTAAGAAAACGGTTTTCGGTTTAATTACTTCGGATAACATTGTTTCTAATCCGGAAGCATATTCCGAAACAGGCGGATTCATACGATAGATATAAAATTTGTCACCGTCTTTTGTTGTTAAGTTAAACGCTGCAGGCTGTGTAATTTTATCAACAGAACCGGTATTTACTAAGAAAGGAGTTCTGTATTGCTGGGCAACTGCCGCTGCCGCAAAAGTAACGGATGAAGAATATCCGCCTGCTAACATAGGAACTTTGTCAACATTGATTAATTTCTCTGCCGCTGCGCGTCCGACATCAGGCTTTCCGGTATCATCTTCATAAGCAAAATCAATTTTTCTACCGTTAATACCGCCTTTTGCGTTGATTTCGGCTTTTGCCAATTCATATGAATTTTTCTCCATTGAGCCGAATTTAGCCTTACTTCCGGTAAGAGGAAGAATAACGCCTATCTTGATAGGTCCGTTATCTTTCTTACTGCAACCGTTAAAGCTGAATAAAAATGAAATGCTTAGTAAAGCAATTAATAATTTTCCAAATTTCATCGTACCTCCTTGAATTTGGTTGATGAAAAAAAACAGGGAGGAAGAGAATTCCTCCCCAAATAAATTAATTAAAATTTAGCAATGAATAAACATTCGATTTTCTTTCTACTGTAATCTTTAACATTGTCAATTTTATCTGTAAGAATTCTTACTCTCGGCATTGCAATAACATGCTTTGATAGAGCAATTTTGTAAGCAGCCCAAATGTAACCGAAGTTTTCATCTACATCAGGAGAATTTGCATTTACATAAGTTGTTTTTGCATAATCATACCAGAAAATTACCGTTCCGGGTCCAACCTTACCGGTAACTTTAAATCTTGCTAACATACCATTATACTCTTGTGTACTGTCAGCGTTGTTTGATGTATAACCAGCAGATCCTCCAAAACCAAAACCGCCGAATTTCGGTGTGGAAATATTAACACCGTAAGTCATCGGTGCAGCATCATTGGTATTAGCATATGTGTATAAGAAAACAGGTTGAATTGAGAAACCGGCTACTTTCATTCCATAGTCAAATCCCAATACATAGCTATCATGTGTATCGTTAACAATATTTCCACTGGCATCTTCTTCATAAAATCCATTACCTGTTAACATTGAAGAAACATGTAATTTACCAGGTCCTAAGTTAACCCAACCTTGAAAACCGACAACATTATTTAATTGATAAATAGTAAATGGAATATCAAGAGGTTTATTAGGATAATAATGCAAGTCTAACAATGGATTTTTAATTCCACTAAGAGGATAGATACCTCCACCGACTCCAAAGTTTTTACCTTTGTAGCCAAAGCATGCTAAGTTAAAGTTAACCGTAGGATTAGGTAAAAAATTATGGGTCATTTCCAAACCATTAGTAAAAGTATAACCGGCATAGTTGTAATGTCCCAAGCGAATGTTTGTGTACCATCCGTCGCCGATATTTGCTTTCAAATTGATTTGAGCGCGTAACATATAGTACATGTCGTTTTTGACTCCGCCATAGTTACCATAGTCTTTCATATCGTAACGCGGGCGCACCTGTAAATCTCCGGAAATTTTAACTTGCGCCGAAGTGTTTGCCCAAAAGCCTATCACAAGAAGAGCTGTCAGGATCGAAAATAATTTTTTCATAAATCCTCCTTTTAGAGTTTTTTGATTAGTAATTAATAAATAGAGAACACATACTCCTAAACCCAATTATAGCAAACAATAAGTATGCCAAGCATAGATAAATGTGTCTCCTATTTTCCTTTTTATTTAGCTTAAAAAGAGCTAAATTTTTATTATCGGACAAGACAACCAATTTTATTGCCTATTTCATTGGTGAAAATTCTCCTAAATCGGTCAATTTTCGCCAATTACCAGTCCATACTTTGATAATTTGTATCTCAAAGTTTCTCTTGGTATATTCAGTAATCTTGCCGCTTTACTTACATTATCATTACTCGATTTTAAAGCATTCATAATTATTTCCGATTCGATTTCTCGGATGATTTCATCGAGAGACTTTCCGCTAAATCTATCATCATTTAGTTCGATACTTGCGGAATTATCTCCCGCAAAATCGGAAACGGCTTTAATTTCATCGGGGAGTTGTTCTTTCCCGACTACTTCATCGTGAGTTAGAATTGAAATTCTATCTATTGTGTTTTTCAATTCTCTAACATTCCCCGGCCAACGGTAATTAGTCAAAAGTTCTTCGGCTTCTTTTGTAAATCCCAAAATATTCTTTCCGAAACGAACGTTATTTTTCTCGAGGAAGTAATTTGCAAGAATTATTATATCATCCTTCCTTTCTCTTAACGAAGGTACATGTATTCTTAAAACGTTTAATCTATAATATAAATCGCTGCGAAACTCTTTTTCCTCAATTGCCTGATGTAAATCTTTATTTGTTGCCGCAATAATACGAACATCAACATTTATATTTTCCGTGGAGCCGAGGCGTCTTATTTGTTTGTTTTCCAGCAACCTGAGTAACTTAGCTTGTAATCCGATACTCATCTCGCCTATTTCGTCAAGAAAAATCGTACCTTTATCGGCTCTTTCCAATAAACCTATTTTTTTTGTTTTAGCATCGGTGAATGCTCCTTTTTCATATCCGAAAAGTTCGCTCTCAAGTAAATTTTCCGGAATCGAAGCGCAGTTGATTTCTATGAAGGGATAATTTCTCCTCGGACTCTTTTGGTGAATTGCGCGGGAAACAAGCTCTTTCCCTACTCCGCTTTCCCCTGTAATCAGAACTGTTTCCTCATCATATTTTGCAAACTGCTCAATCTGTTCCCTCAAAAGTTTTAAGCTATCGCTTGTACCTAAAAGTTCGTCAAAAGATTGCTTTTCCTCTTCACGCGATTTTGACAACTCCTCAACTTTGCGCGTAAGCAATTGTCTTTCCAATGCAAGTTTTGTGATTAGCTTTATCGCGTCCGCTTTGAAAGGCTTCTTGATATAATCATAAGCGCCGAGTTTAAGGGCATTTACAGCTGATTCTACAGAAGCAAAGCCCGTTATAATAATTACCAATAAATCGGGCTTAATTTTCTTTATATCCTGAAGAATTTCTATTCCGTTTCTGTCGGGTAAATTTAAGTCGAGAAAAGCGAGATTTGCATCGTTGTTTTTTAAGTAATCAATTGCGGAGTTTCCGTTATCGAACGTTGTAACGGAATATTGTCCTTCATGAAA
>CAYLYR010000015.1:18297-21021 GCA_964387835.1 uncultured Melioribacter sp. | reverse complement strand
CAATTAATGAACTTTCGCAGAATTTTTCTATGCTTCCAAACCTTAAAGATTTTACTGAACGCTGACAACTGAACGCTGACCGCTGAAAACAACTCCATCTGTTAACGGTAGCGCTTTCTCGAGGAAAACAAAACACTCAAAAGAGATAGCGCAACGCATCAAACGCCAAAAGATACACCGCTTCTTCCCGTTTACAGTTCACAAAACTAAAATCTTTTCACTCATTTCTAACTCTAATTCCTTATTTTGAAAGGCTTAAAAAGAGGAATTATTATGTTTATCGATGAAGCAAAGATTTATATAAAAGCCGGCGACGGCGGAAACGGAGCCGTTGCTTTTAGGCGTGAGAAATTTGTTCCCAAAGGAGGACCTTCCGGCGGAAACGGAGGGAAAGGGGGAAATGTGATTTTTGTTGCTGACAGCAATTTGCTTACTTTGCTCGATTTTCGGTACAAAAGGAAATATCTCGCCGGGAACGGAGTGCCGGGCGGGAAATCACTGAAAGACGGAAAAAACGGGGAAGATATAGTAATTAAGGTTCCCGTTGGAACCGTTATCCTTGACGCTGAAACAAATGAAGTCCTTGCCGATTTATCCGAGAGCGGTGAATCTTTTGTTGCGGCTAAGGGAGGAAAAGGAGGGAAAGGAAATTCAAATTTTGCAACTCCTACAAACCAAACTCCACGATTTGCCGAAGAAGGGAAGCCCGGAGAGGAACGTCATCTTAAACTGGAACTAAAAATGATTGCCGATGTCGGACTTGTGGGATTTCCCAATGCGGGAAAATCCACGCTAATTTCGGTAATTTCGGCTGCTAAACCAAAAATTGCGGATTATCCTTTCACTACGCTTCAGCCGAATTTGGGAATTGTAAATTACAAAGACCACAAAAGTTTTGTCGTTGCCGATATTCCCGGAATCATTGACGGAGCGCATCTCGGTAAAGGACTTGGTCATAAGTTTTTACGCCATATCGAAAGGACAAAAACGCTGCTGATATTAATAGACGTTACCGAAGAAAATATTGAGGAAGTTTACGAAACTTTAGTAGCCGAGCTGGAAAAATACAGCGTTGAATTGTTAAATAAAAAAAAGATTGTGGCTTTCTCCAAGATTGATTTACTCGAGGAAGAAGCGCTTGAGAAGCTGAAGAAAAAAAGACTAAACGGTTATCAAGACAAAATTTATTTTATCTCTTCTGTTGCAAGGATTGGTATTTCGGAGTTGCTCGATAGATTATGGACAGAAATTGAAAATGAATCTTAAGCGTTTCTACATAGCTCTCTTCCTATCTTTTGCCGGCTTGCTTCTCCTCGGTACAGCTGCTCTGCTTTTCGGCTCAGTAGCAACGGATTTATCCGACATCCTTAATTTATTTGCCGGGAATCGCAGCACAACCGCTTCGCAAATAATCTTAAATATTCGTCTTCCGCGAGTTCTGCTTGCGATTGCCGTTGGCGGCGGACTTGGAGCAACCGGTGCGGTTCTGCAGGCAATTCTTAAAAATCCCCTTGCCGAGCCTTATATTCTCGGTGTTTCGGGGGGTGGAACTCTCGGAGCGATGATTTCATTTCTACTTGGAATTTCCTTTATTTGGACTCAGCTTTTTTCATTTGCAGGAGCGTTATTCGTTATTTTTCTTCTTCTTCGATTTAGTAACTCTCAATCGGGCTTAATGTCCTCCAACTCCTTATTACTCTCCGGTGTGATGCTCGGAGCGTTTTTCGGAGCCGCAATATTGATGCTTTAAACTTTAATGCGTGAAAATCTACAAACGGCGGTTTTCTGGCTGATAGGTTCGTTGTCATTTGCAAGCGGCGGAATTTCAATTTATATATTATTTTTTTCGGTTTCACTCTCGGTTCTTCTTAGTTTAATGGGGTACAGACTCAATTTAATCTCAATAGGTGAGGAGGAAGCCGGAACGCTTGGAATAAATGTAAAACGTACTAAGAATATTGCGCTTCTTCTGAGCGGTGTTTTGGTTGGCGGTTTGGTTTCGGTTTCCGGAGTAATCGGTTTTATCGGTCTGTTGGTGCCGCATTTTGTAAGAATGAAATTCGGATTTGACAACAGGTTCGTAATTCCTCTTTCATTTTTTGCAGGCGCCGCTTTGCTTCTATTTTCCGATACTATAGCTCGGACAATTATTTTGCCGGCTGAGTTGCCTGTCGGTGCATTAACAGCTTTAATAGGCGCTCCGATTTTTATATATTTATTACGGAAAAACTTTAATTTGGAAAGAAGTTATTAGAATAGATTTCCGCTCTTAAAATTTTACAGATAAAATCGATAAATATTATATATTTATTTTCGATAATTAATCGGCAGTTGAAACAAATATTTGTTTTTAATGTGAATTGTTATATAATTAAGATTAAATTAAATCGGATTATTTATGCCCAAACATAATTCTGAAGATAGTAATAAAATACTTAATAATATCGAATCCTTCCTTCTCACATCACACAGCTGTGAAATATGGCAAACTGCGAAAGGAGAAGTTTCCTTTGTTTCGCCCGATTGTGAACAGATTTTCGGTTTTTCACAAGAAGAGCTGACAAACGACGTTAATGTTCTCTCTGAAATTATCTCCGTTGAAGATAAAGAAAAATGGGAAGAATTTATTAATTACTCGGATAAGGGGAAAAAACGGAAAGATATTTTCTTGACCGTAAAAAATAGATCCGGTAAAACATTACGTTTACTTCTGATTGCGTCACC
>CAYLYR010000015.1:0-18197 GCA_964387835.1 uncultured Melioribacter sp. | reverse complement strand
TTGGGAAGAAATGAATTCGGAAAGATAATCGAGACTAACACTACTTTTGAGGAAATGACAGGGTTTGAAAAAAATGAGTTAATAAATAAAGAGTTTGATTTTATTTTTCCGAGGGAAACACTGAAAAACAAACGTTTAATTCAAACTTTTAGGAAGCTGCCTCGCGGAAAAGCCTTATCGGAAAAAGTTGAATTGATTAAGAAAGGTGGTTCAAAGCTGTTTGCCGGACTTACCATAACAAAGATTGAACTGCTTGGCGAAGATGCTCTTTTTGTAGTAGTAACGGATTTAAGCGAGCAGAAAAAATTGCTTGAGAAGATAATCGAAAGTGAGGAACGCTACAAAAATTTTATCGTTAATTCCCGCGATGCAATTTATCGGATTGAATATAAACCCCCTGTCCCTATTGATTTGCCTCCGGAAGAACAAGCGCGTTTGATTATTGAAAGAGGTGTTATTGCCGAGTGTAATAAAACATTTGCAATGCAATACGGATTTAAAGAGCCGAAACATCTTGAGGGAAAAACAATTGTAGAATTATTTGGAACGGCAAAAAATAAAAAGAACTTTGAGGCTACGCTGCAATTTGTTAAAAACGGATATAAAGTTGAGGGGGAAGTAAAACATGAAATAAATAGAAAAAGAGAGGATGTATTTGTAATTAATAACAAGTTCGGTTTTATTAGCGAAAATCATTTGGAACGTACTTGGGGAACTCAATACGATTTAACCGAACAAATTAAATTGCAGAATAAATTGGAAAATGCGATTAAGGAGTTTAAAGAACTCTTTATGAACTCTCCTGTGCCGATGATTCTTGCGAATAAGGAACTACAAAAAGAGATTATTAATACTCGTTTTACCGAGACTTTCGGTTATACCGCAAAAGATGTTCCTGACATTTATGCTTGGTGGGAAAAAGCATTTCGGCATAAAGAAATTTCGGATAAAGTTAAAGAAAGATGGATTTCTTTAGCTCAAAAAGCTGCGGATAAGGGTATTGTTCCGGAACCATTTTTCACCACAATTATCGATAAATCAGGTAGAAAACGTTACGTAAATATTCTTTTTGCCGTTGTCGGGAAGAAGTTCTTAATCTCAATTTACGATTTAACGGAACAGACCATTGCCAAACAAGAAGCGGAAAACGCACGAAAAATTATAGAGAATTCACCCTATGTAATTTGGCATTTTAAGGTTGTTAATAGTAATAATATTGAAACGGATTTTATTACAAATAATATATCGCAGTTCGGTTATTCGGCAAAAGAAACCAAAAGGTTGAAGGGAAATTTCCTTAAAAAAATTATTCATCCCGAGGATTATGAAAGCCTTATTAATTCTTTTTTTGAAGCTCTATCCAAAAAACGAGATAGCTTTGAAGAAGAAGTAAGAATAATAACAAAGAAAGGGGAGGTTCGCTGGATTCAGACTTATAATAACATCAAGCGCATTAAAGGAAAGAACAATGTTGAGTTCATGGGTATTTTTTCCGATATAACGAAGGATAAAGCCTATGAAATTGAACTTGAACGTAACAAAAATATTTATTCCACTATTTTCCATAATACACCGCTGGGGATTTTCTTTGTTAATCAAGAAGGTATTGTCGTTGATTTTAATAACGCTTTTGTGAAAATATTAGGCTCGTCTAAAAAGAAATTAAAGAATTTCGATTTTCTAAATAAAGTTGTTAATAAAGGAGTTCTCAATTCGATTAAAGAAGCTCTTCGCGGAGGAAAAGGATATTTCGAAGGTACTTATACGTCGATAACTTCAGGAAAAACAATTGAGATAAGACTTTTTTCCGCGCCGATTGAACTCAAAAAAACAAATGAAATGTTTGCTCTCGGATTAATTGAAGATATTTCCGCTCAAAAAAAAGCTCTTAATGAATTGGAAACAACTCGCGATACACTTTCTTTTTTGTTGAGCGAGCAAGAATATATATTTCATAATATAGAAGATATTGTTTACAGGCAAAATAAATACGGAGATTTTATATACATTTCCCCGAGTGTGAAAAAGATGCTCGGCTTCACTTCGAAGGAATTTCTTAGAATAAGAAAGGAAGGTAACCTGCTTACCGATAACCCTATAAATAAAGGTGCAAAAGAGAATACTTTAAAAATTCTTTCTCAAGGAGTTAATCCGGGACCTTACAGGGCGGAGCTTTATAATAAAAGAGGAGGAAGAGTTCTTCTTGAACTTAGGGAGTCGCCGATAATTGTTAATGGAAAAGTTGAAGGTTTAATAGGAACCGGAAGGGATATTACGGAAATACATAAACAGGAAAAACTGAAAGAGGCAATTTTCAGAATTTCTTCGGCAAAAGATTTATCACATAATCTGCAAAATTTGTATGATGAAATTTATTCGGTAATTAAGGGATTAATGCCTACTGAAAACGTCTTTTTCGCGTTACTTTCCCAAAAAGAAAATTTGTTAAGGTTTGAGTTTTACAAGGACCAATTTGATGAGAAACCTGAGCCGCATAAACCGGGACATGGTTTTACCGAATATATATTAAAAAAGAAAAAAAGCGGAATCTACAAAAGGCATCATCTTAAAAAATTAATAGACACAGGAAAAATAGATTTAATCGGTACTTTGCCGGAATGTGTTCTTGCGGTTTATTTCAAATTTTCAGATGACTTGAGCGGGGTAAGTATTTTGCAGGATTACAATAATCCGAATGCTTATGGCAAAGAAGAGTTGGAAATATTAAAGTTTGTTTCCGATGAAATAATTTTTGCCATTAATAAGAAAAAAGCCGATGAAGAATTGAAAAAATCTAATGAGGAGCTGCTCAAAGCGGAAATACAGCTGCGAAAACAAGCCGAGGAATTAAAATCCGTAAATAGGAACAAAGATAGATTTTTCTCCATTATTGCTCACGATCTCCGAAGTCCTTTTACTGCGCTTCTCGGGCTTTCCCAAATGCTTGCAGGTTCCATCGATGATTTTGAAAAAGATGAAATTGTTGAAATTGCGCAATCTCTTAATAATTCATCCTCTAATATTTATAAATTGATAGAAAATTTATTAAACTGGGCAAGAATGCAATTAGGCTCGTTTGAAATTTCACCCCATCTGTTTGAGTTGTTTATTCCCGTTGAAAATACTTTGAATGTTTTGGAAGAAGCGGCAAAAGGAAAGAATATTAGATTAGTTAATAAAATTAAGAAAGGTGTAACGGTTTTTGCCGATGAAAATAGTGTTCAGATGATTGTCCGCAATCTTACGAATAATGCGATAAAATTTACTCCCGAAAACGGAGAGGTAAAAATCAGCGGTGCAAAACAAGGTGATTTCTATAGGATAACGGTAGCGGATAACGGAATTGGAATTCCCGAATCAATGATGGGAAAACTTTTTGATATTGGGGAAAAGGTCAGCCGCGCCGGCACAAACAATGAACCGGGAACGGGGTTGGGATTAATTTTAGTGAAAGAACTTGTTGAAAAAAACGGAGGGACTATTACCGTGAAAAGTGAAGAAGGAAAAGGGAGCAAGTTTATCTTTACTCTTCCGCTTTCGGAAGAAATATATTTAAAAGAATTCGGTGATAAAATCGATTAACTTCTTTACTGATTTGGTGTAAGGAGGATATAAGAATTTAAGTGTCGTAAATTTGCGCTGCTTCATAATTGCGCGTTGATGTGAAAATTCCAGAAAGCCGTAATACCCGTGCCCTTTCCCGAATCCGCTTTCTTTTGTGCCGCCGAAAGGTAAACCGTAATTGGCAAAGTGAACTACAACATCGTTAATTGCAGCGCCGCCGGAAGGAATTCTTTCGATTATCCTTTCCGTAAATTTTTTCTCTTTGGAAAAAACGTAAAGAGCGAGAGGGTTCGAGTTGCGTTCTATTATCCGACATAATTCATCTTCCGATTCGTAGTTGATAATCGGTAAAATCGGACCGAAAATTTCATTCTTCATGATTTCCATTTCAAGAGAAATATTAGATAAAATTGTCGGCTGAAAAATATTCCCTTCCGGTGATTTCCCGCCGATTTCAACCTTTGCGCCTTTGTTAACCGCATCTTCGGTCAAACTTTTCAGCATCGATAGATGACTGATATTTACAATGCCGCAATAGTCGGGATTTTCATTAATTGTGTCAATATCTCCATATAGCTTAAAAAGATTTTCTTTCAAAAGTTGGATAAATTCACTTTCAATCTTCGAGGGAATAAGCACATAATCGGGAGCAATACAAGTTTGTCCCGCATTTAGGAATTTCCCCCATGCGATTTTTTGTGCGGCATCTTTTAAGTCGGCTGAGGAATCAATTATTGTCGGCGATTTTCCTCCGAGTTCGAGAGTAATTCCCGAAAGATGCTGCGCCGCTTTTTTCATCACGATTTTCCCGATTGAAGTACTGCCGGTAAAAAAGATGTGGTCGAAAGGTAAATCGAGCAGAGTTTGCGCCGCTTCTTTATCGCCATGCACAACTGCCGCTTCATCTTCGGAAAATGTTTCGGAAATAATTCCCGCAATAACTTTGGAGGTGTTCGGACTAAGCTCCGATGGTTTTATTACCGCTCCGTTGCCTGCTGCAATCGCTGAAACAAGCGGACCAATTGCAAGTTGAAAAGGATAATTCCAAGGCGCAATTATTAAAACTATTCCTTTCGGCTGATAAATGATTTTACTTTTTGAGCCGATTAATGTTAGCGGTGCCGTAACACTTTTTTCCTGCGTCCATGCGGAAAGATTTCGAATTACATGCCGGATTTCACTAACTACGGGAAAGATTTCCGTGAGCTTTACCTCCGCTGCGGATTTACCGAAATCGGTGTAAACCGCTTCCTCAATTTTGGATGAATACACCTCGATGTTTGTTAACAATCTTTTTAATTTTGCCTTTCTTTCCTTAACGGATTCAGCGCGCAGATTTTTTTCGTTGTTTCTGAGAGCGGTAAAAATCGAAACTATTTTTTCCTTTTCGTTCATCGAAAGCCTTGCAGTAAATTTTTATCTAAAAATAAATATTGTTAAAACTATTTTTATTTTTTCTGTAATTTCAAGTTACTGATTTTTAATGATTTACAAAAAGGAAGAAGAAAGGTAATGAATAGGCTTGCGGTTGTTTTTTTTCTTGTTTCATCTCTTGTTTTTTCTCAAAAGAAAGATTCATTAAAGAGTTATCGCCTGAATGAAATTACAATTGAAAGCGGATTGGTTTTACAACCGAAATCGACAATAAATATTTCGTCTAAGGATATTTCACTTTCCGATGCCGCTTCACTCGATAAAATAGCTCCGTTACTCCCAAGCGTTAAAGTTCAAACAAATTCCCGCGGTGAAACATTGTTTTACTTACGCAACTCGGGCAAAAGGAGAATAATATTAATGCTTGACGGAATTCCTCTGAATGTTCCTTGGGACAACAGAATCGACCTAAGTTTAATCCCGACTGCCGCAATTTCGCGTATAACAATTACAAAGGGAATTCCTTCGGTAATCTACGGACCGAATGCGCTCGGGGGAGTTATTAATGTTTCCACAATGAATTACGAAGGAAATAACAGAGGTGAAATTTCCCTTTCCGGCGGTGAGAGCGGAAGAAAAAATATTTCAGGATATTACTTAAGTAACATCGGCAGTGTTGGAGTTGTGGTTTCCGGAGGATATAATGCCCGTAACGCTTATCCGCTTCCCGAAAGCTTTCATTCTTCTGCGAATCCCGGCAGCGATAGAATTAACAGTTATTCAAAAGGTTACAATTTGTTTTTTAAGGTAAACAAAAAGTTTTCAGATAATTCAAACCTCGGCGTTTCGGTTTCATATCTAAATAGGGAAAAAGGCGTTCCTCCTCAGATTGGAGTAAATAAAATCCGCTATTGGCAGTACCCTGAGTTAAGTGATTTATCCGTATCGCTTGGAGGGAAATTAAATCTTGCCGCAAACGGTAATTCATTTGTAACGTATTCGGCGAACTTTACGAAATACCGTTCCGTTATTAATCAATATACAAGCGCATCGTATTCTGTGCTCGATGCCGTGGAACACGGAGATGATTTCACCTACTTCGGACGCGCAATTTATACCGCTTTACTCGGTTCCTCTGCGATATTAAAAGTTGCATTCAGCGGTTTTAATTCAAAGCATGATGAAATGATAACCGAAAACTTTTCATCCGGGGCGGGAACTGAAATTACAAAAAACACATATTCACAAAATGTTTTTTCAATCGGCACGGAGTATGAGCGTACACTCAAGAATTTGGTCCTGAATGCCGGATTGAGTTTTGACGGTTCGTCAACTCCATTGTCGGGAGATAAGCCGGCAAAAGAACCGACTTATGATTACGGTTTTAATGCGGGCGGTGTTTATACGTTTAATGAGAATTTTAACGCAAGGGTTAGTTTGGGAAGAAAAACTCGTTTCCCGACGATGCGGGAGATGTTTTCCGGCGCCTTAGGTAAGTTTGAGGTGAACCCGGAGTTACATGCCGAAACCGCACAAAGCGGAGAAATAGGGCTGCAGTATAATTGCGGTTCTACTAATTTGGAAGCGGATATTTTTCTTACATATATCAAAGACGGAATAGTACGCACAAAACTAAGCAGCGGAAAATATAAACGAATTAACAAAAGTGAAATTAGAAATTACGGAATAGAAACAGAGCTTGAAACGGAGCTGCTTGATGATTTGGATTTTAGAGTCAACGCAAGTCTAATAAATACAAGGGGAAGAAACGACAAAGGTGAATTTGCAGATACTCTCGAATACTCGCCCGGTATAATTGCCGGAGCCGGATTAATATATTATTTTGACAATTTTGGTTTCCTATTTGAAAGTAATTATATCGGTAATGAATTCGAAGAGCAAAAAACATTAGTTAAATTACCCGATTATGTAATTGCTGACTTTCGCGTTACATACAAAATTAAATTTTCAACATTTGAGCCGAAAATTTTCTTCAGAGTAAACAATATAACGGATAAACTTTACTATACGCAATTCGGATTGCCTGAAGCAGGAAGAGAATTTATTGCAGGCGTTAAAATGAAATTCTAAGAGAAAAGAGAAGATATTTTGAGAACCGATTTTTTTATTAATAATTTATCTCAAGTAGAGAAAAATGGTTTTGAAAACAAATTAAATTTTGTCGAAATCGGGAATCGGAATATTCAGTCGTATGAAACACTTGATTTTATTGCTCAAAGTAGAACCTCCGACTATTTCTTTATAGCGCTGACAGATGAAAGAATCTCAATAAGGAATTCTTCGGTTAATCGATTTCTTGATATTGCATCGGCGCTTCAATCGGGATTTTTATATTCCGATTATTTTGAAAGCATAGAAGGCAAAGATAAAATCCACCCGTTAATAGATTATCAGGAAGGCTCGGTTCGTGATGATTTTGACTTTGGGAAATTGGTCTTAATTCGCGGGTACTTACTCGATGAATTTTTAAGTAAAGAAAATATTAAAACAGAGTTCTCTTCTTTCTACGGATTTCGTTTGTTTGTTTCAAGGGGAAGTAAAATAGTGCGGATTCCCGAACCGCTTTACCATGCTGAGAATAAAGGGGATGATGCTTCCGGCGAAAAATTATTTGATTATCTAAAGTCCGATGTTAAGTCCGTGCAGAGTGAAAGAGAGAAGGTTTTTACCGAATATCTAAAATCAATAGGAAGTTTTTTATCGCCGGATAGGAAAGTTGCTGCATTTAATGAAGCACAATTCAAAAATAAAGCGTCGATTATTATTCCCGTAAAGAACAGAGTAAAGACAATTGCCGATGCAGTAAACTCAGCATTGTCCCAAGTAACGGATTTCCCTTTTAATGTTATAGTTGTAGATAATCATTCGAGCGACGGGACGTCTGAAGTCCTTAATGAACTGAAAAACAAAGAGGAAAATTTATTTGTAATCAAACCGCCCGAGAAAAACCGCGGAATAGGCGGATGCTGGAATTTTGCAATCGAGCAAAACTTCTGCGGCATGTTTGCAGTTCAATTGGATAGCGATGATATTTATTCCGATAAATTTACATTGCGAAAAATCATCGATAAATTTTATGAAACTTCGGCGGCAGCCGTGGTGGGAAGTTACAAGTTAACGGATTTTAGCCTGAGGGAGATTCCGCCCGGTGTAATAAGCCACGATGAATGGACGGATATTAATGGAATGAACAACGCCCTTAGAATAAACGGTTTCGGAGCGCCCCGCGCTTTTTACACTCCGATTATTCGTAATATTAAATTCCCCGATGTAAGTTACGGAGAAGATTACGCCGTTATGCTTGCAATCTCTCGTTCATATAAAGTCGCAAGAATATTAGACCCGATTTATGTTTGCCGCCGCTGGGAAGGAAACTCCGATTCAAATCTTTCCGTGGAGAAAGAAAATATTCATAATAGCTATAAAGATTTTTTACGTTCGGTTGAAATTAATATTCGCCGAAAACTAAATCGAAAAGGGGAATGAAATGGAAAAGAAATTTTACACACAAAGTGAGTTTGAAAACAACTATAAGTTAGATTATCCGGATGATTTGTTCCTTAGTTTTTTTGATTGGCAAATTAATGAGTGGGAATTTGCTCGTAAAAATTACGATACGCTTAAGGAGTTGAAAACTAAGACATTCGCCTTTCCCGATACTTCCGTAATTGTTCAGTTTAACCCGCATCGTGTAGGTTCAACGCTTGCTCTTGTTGATGAAAAAAGCATTGCTAACCGCAAATGTTTTCTATGTGATGAAAATCTTCATGACGAACAGACCGGTATTAGGCTGACTTCAAATTATACTTTGCTTGTCAATCCGTTCCCAATCATTCCCGTACATTTTACTGCAAAGTTTAATAAACATGTTCCTCAGAAAATATCGGATAATTTTATAGAAATACTCGAAGGCGCCGAGGCGCTTGGAGAAAATTACTTTTTGCTTTATAACGGACCGGAAGCGGGGGCTTCAGTTCCGGAACATAGGCATTTTCAGGGCGGAACAAAAAAGGACTTTCCCATTCTTAATTCAATCGAGGAAATATTAAGGGGGAGAACAACCGGAGTAAACGGTCCAAGAATTGAGGAGGTGAGACGAGAAAGTAGAGCAGCTCTTTATTCGGTGCGAGACAGCATTAGAAATTATTTCGTGATTAAGGGCGCTGATAAATCCGCAATTGAAAAATTGTTCTTCATGGTCTTTAATTCTCTTACAATCCGATTCCCCTCCGCAAAAGAAACAAAGATTAACTTGATCTCTACAATTTACAACAATGAATTTCTACTCTTCATTTTCCCGAGAAAGGCGCACCGTCCTCAATGTTTTTACGCCGATGATGAATTGCAGCTTCTCGTAAGTCCGGCAACATTGGATTTCGGCGGAGTTATGGTGTTGCCTCGCGAAGAAGATTTTAATAAAATTAGTAAGTCGAACATTGAAGAAATTTTTAACGATGTTGCTTTCTCCGGAGATGAGCTTGCCTCTGTAATAAATGAGATTAAATATTTGCGGTAGTCTGAAAGCCTCATTCCCATTCACGTGTTGGCGGAAATCCCTTAGCATGAAAAGTAATTTCAGCTTTTGCGGCATTAGGGAAAATACTTCCTTCTTAATAGTGAGCGGAATCAAAAAGCATTTTTAATATGATTAATATTCTCCTTTTCCCCGGATAGCAAAATTCCGATAATGTCGAATCGGATTTCATCGAAATCAATTTTATCACCTTTTTCAAGCAGAAAACCTTCCGCCGTCTTTTTAATCTGCGCCGCCTTTTTCATGTTAACGGCTTCAACCGGAGTCCCGAACTCCAGGTTAGTTCGTGTTTTAACCTCAATGAAAATGAGAGTTTCATCACATTTGGCAACGATGTCAATTTCTCCTCTGTCGAATCTGAAGTTACGTTCAATGATTTCCATTCCATTCCGCAAAAGATATTTTACGGCAATATCTTCGCCAAGTTTACCAATCTTTTGGTTGTTTCGTTTCATAGGAATAGTTTCTCCACTTCTTCGACAGAATCTACATTAAATATTTTTCGTAAAAACTTCTTTCTGTGAAGAGGCGTAATTCCAAAATTTTTAATCGCTTCGATATGTTCTCTTGTGCCGTAGCCTTTATTCTTTTCCCAACCATATTGAGGATAAGTTTCTGCGGCTTTCCTCATCAATCTATCGCGCCAAACCTTTGCCAATATTGAAGCTGCCCCTACCGAGTAAGATTTTGAATCTCCTTTTACTATCGCGTAAGCAGGTTTTTTACACGGAAAAAGTTTATTGCCGTCAACAAGAATAATTTCCGGAGCAGGACTTAGCTGTTCAATAGCATTTTTCATTGCGGTTAATGCGGCTTGAAGAATATTCAGTCTTTCGATTTCTTCAACATTGATTTCCGCAATTCCATATGAAACGGATTCGGCAATAATTCGCTCAAAAAGTTCTTCTCTTTTTTTTTCGCTTATTTTCTTCGAGTCGTCTATTTCAGGAATTTGACTATGCGCGTCAAAGATTACCGCTGCTGCAACTACCGGACCGGCAAGGGGTCCTCTGCCTGCTTCATCAACTCCGGCGAGGTGAATAATGTTATTTTCTCTGTATGAATTATCAAATTCTATTTTATTCATGCTGCGCCGATAATTAAGATAATTAGCCCGAGGATCATTAATGTTTTCAAATACTTGCTGATTTTATGATAATCGGGAATCGTTGAATTTATTTTCAGAAGAATATTAACGAGAGGGAAATCTATTATAAATAAAATCATAAAGAGAAATAGATAGTTGTATTGAAAATAAAAATAGGGAATCGGAGAAGTAACAATTAGAAGTACAATTAAAAATGAAATAATTTTTTTAGAAAACCGAATCCCTTTTACGATAGGCAATGTTTTCAGCATGTTGGCGGAATCTCCTTCGTAATCCTCAATATCCTTAGTTAGTTCACGGATTAAGTTTATTTCAAATGCAAAAATAAAAGGTATAAAACCGCCGGCGATATTTCCTACAACAATTCCCGCATATATAAAAACAAATCCGGTTAGAAAAGCAACGAGTAAATTCCCGATAAAAGGAACTCCTTTAAGTTTATATGAATAAAAGTAAAGTAAAATTGCTGTAATGAAGACCGTTAGAAATGCTTCAAGTGAAACGAATCCGGAAAGAAGGAAAGCGATACCGTTAAGAAATAGGTAAAACTTTATTGCCGTTCGCTTGGACAATGCTCCGGAGACGAGCGGGCGATTGGGACGATTAATTTTATCAATCTCAAAATCGAAGTAATCGTTAATTACGTTTCCGGCTGAAGCGATAAGTCCTGCCGCAAGAGCGGCTGCAGATAATTTTGAGTAGGGAAAATCCGTTAAGCTTCCAAGCGCAATAAATCCGCCTCCGAAGACGGAAAGAATTGTGATAATAAAATTATAAGGTCTCGCTATTTTAATCAGCGCTTTGATTAAACCTCGAATTTTTATTTGGACTAATTTTACAACATCGATTCGACAACGGCTTCCAAACTGTTGAGAGCTTCCGGAATTTTACTTATATCTCTTCCTCCGGCTGTTGCAAGATGCGGGCGTCCGCCGCCTCCGCCTCCGACGACTTTTGCGATTTGTCCTACAACTTTTCCGGCGAGCAGTTTTTTCTCTTTAATCAAGTCATCGGAAACAACGGCAACAATCCCAACCTTCTCACCGAGCGGCGAGATAAGCAAACCGACGCCTGAAGATATTTTTTCCCGTAATTCATCAGCCATTGCTTTTAGTTCATCCATAGAGGAGGCGGCAACTTCTCCTTTGTAGAGTAAAACTTCTTTAACTTCAGTCGGAGATTTTAAGATTGCATCAAGTCCGCCGAGTTTACTTTTCATCTCATATTCGGAAATTGTTTTTTCGAGCTTTTTCTTTTCTTCGGCAAGCTTGCTAATTTGCGCTGCGGCTTTCTTTAATTCTTCTTCCTTTGTAAGGAGATATTTTTCCGCCCCTTTGCCGGTTACAGCCTCGATTCTCCTTACTCCGCTCGCCACGGAAGTTTCCTGAGTAATCTTAAAACATTCTATTTGAGATGAATTTTGAACGTGCGTACCGCCGCAAAATTCCACTGAGTAATCACCGAATTGTACAACATTGACTTTGTCCCCGTATTTATCACCGAAAAACATCAGAGCGCCCATTTTTTTTGCATCTTCAAAAGGAATATCGCGATGATGCGTAAGCTCAATATTTTTTCTAATTGCGGCGTTTATTCTTCTCTCTATATCATTTTTTTCGTCATCGGTTAGTTTTGAGAAATGAGTGAAATCGAAGCGGAGTCTTTCACCGTTTACGTGAGACCCAGCCTGTTTTACGTGCGTTCCCAAAACCTTGCGGAGTGTAGCATGCAAAAAGTGTGTGGCGGAGTGATTTCTCATTACGTCCCAACGAAATTCCTCATTCACTTCAGCGAGGATTGTCATTCCTTTTTCAAATTTAAAATTCTTATTGTTGGAAACAACATGAATTACCCGCTTCTTTATTTTCAGCACTCTCAGAACTTCAAATTCATTTTCGTCAACAATCAGCCTGCCTTTATCGCTTACTTGTCCGCCCGACTCGGAATAAAACGGCGTTTCGGGAAGAACGATAAACGATGTTTTATCTTTGGTAATAAAATCAAGGATATGAGTAACTTTATTCAGTTCTTCATAACCGCAGAAAATTGTTTTGGGAAGATTCTCAATGTTTAATTCGTTCTCCATCCCATCCGCGTCGTATGCGCCGGCAATTTTTTTCTTAGTGGATGCTCTTGCCCGTTTCTTCTGTTCGGACATTAAGACGTTAAATTCGTTAATATCAACATCAAAACCTTTTTCACGCGCCATTAGTTCAACAAGGTCAACCGGAAAGCCGTAAGTGTCGTAAAGCATAAAAACATCTTTTCCGGTAATTTCTTTCTTCTCGGAATTTGCAACAATTTCTTCAAACAGTATTATTCCTCTGTCGAGAGTTAGATTAAAGCTTTCTTCTTCGGCAAAAATAACTTTTTTAATATTTTCGCGATTAGCTTTAATTTCCGGAAAAATCTCTCCCATACCTCCGCCGGCTTCATCAACAACAACATCAACCAATTTATGAAGAAACGGCTTCTTCAAATTAAGCTGTCTTCCGAATCGGGCGGCTCTTCTTAAAATTCGTCTTAAAACATAGCTTCTTCCTTCATTGCCGGGAATTGCGCCGTCCGCAATAGCAAATGTTAAAGTGCGAATATGATCGGCGATTACCCGCATAGGAGCTTGATTTTCACCTTCATATTTTATCCCGCTTAATTCCGCAATTGTGTTAAGAAGCGGAACAAAAATGTCCGTATCATAATTCGATGTTTTTCCGTTTAGTACTGCAACTATGCGCTCGAAACCCATTCCGGTGTCGATATGCTTTTTAGGCAATTCGTAGAGGGCGCCGTCGGAATCGCGGAAAGATTGGATAAAGACGAGATTCCAAAGTTCAATACACATCGGATCGCCCGCGTTTACAAGCTCAGGATTATCATAATCATCGCTCAGAGTAATATGGATTTCGGAAGATGGTCCGCAAGGTCCGGTATCTCCCATTTCCCAAAAATTATCTTTTTCGTTGAAGCGCAGAATATGTTCGGGATTTATGTCGGTGTGGTTTTTCCAAATTTCGAAAGCTTCATCATCGGTTCTGAAAACCGTCGCCCATAATCTTTCTTTCGGTAATTTCCAGATTTCAGTCATCAATTCCCAAGCCCAAGTAATAGCCTCTTTTTTATAGTAATCGCCGAAAGACCAATTTCCGAGCATCTCGAAAAAAGTGTGGTGATAAGTGTCTTGCCCGACTTCTTCCAAGTCGTTATGTTTTCCGCTGACCCGAATGCATTTTTGTGTATCGGCGGCGCGTTTGTAATCGCGGGTTCCCTGCCCGAGAAAAACATCTTTGAACTGGTTCATTCCCGCATTAGTGAAAAGAAGCGTCGGGTCGTCGTATGGAACAACCGGAGCGCTTGAGACGATTTTATGATTTTTATTTTTAAAAAATTGTAAAAACTGATTTCTTATCTCTTTTGACGTCATTTCTATTTCTTTATTGTTAAAATTGAGTAACAAATATAATCAACGTTAGAATTTCATTTAAAATTTTTTTAGCTGTTGAGGGAATGTATTATTGGACGATATGTCTTTTATTATTATCTTTAAATGTTAAATCTAAAAACAAGGAGAAAAAAATGATTAAAATTGGAGAACAAATCCCCGATTTAGCCGCACAGGCTTACCACAATGATGAAATTAAAGATATTAAACTTTCCGATTACAGAGGCAAATGGGTTGTTTTATTTTTCTACCCTGCTGATTTTACCTTTGTCTGCCCGACAGAGTTAGAGGAATTAGCCGATAACTACTCGAAATTCCAAGAAGCCGGAGCGGAGATTTTATCCGTCAGCACCGATACTGTTTTTGTTCATAAAGCTTGGCACGACACTTCCGAAGGAATCGGCAGAATAAAATACCCGATGGTTGCCGATCCTACGGGAAAATTATCCAAAACATTCGGAACATATATTGAAGAGGAAGGGGTTGCTTTAAGAGGTACTTTCCTTATTGATCCGGATGGAATTCTGAAAACAATTGAAATTCACGATAATAATATCGGTAGAAGCGCAAAAGAATTGCTTAGAAAATTAATGGCTGCAAAATATGTTGCCGACGCTAACGGAGAAGTTTGTCCCGCAAGCTGGGAACCCGGCGAAGAAACTTTGAAACCGGGCTTGGATTTAGTAGGAAAGTTATAGTTTTCATTTCACTTCGGAAGAGAATGGTAAAAAATTTAACCGTTCTCTTCTAATTTTTTTAGGGAAGTGTTAGCTCGAATTTATCTCCTGTTTCTCGAAAACCTACTTTAAGAAGATAATTTTTGTGTGCGGGAATTTCCGTGTAGGCAACAACACGTGTACATCCGTATTTCTTAAAAAAATCGGCATCCGTTTTATACAAAAATTTTGCGTTATTCAAATCTCTGTATGAAGGCACGGCGTAATCGATATAAATTTCCGCAACATCATCCTTTTTAATTTCAAAGGCAAACAATCCTACCGGAAGCATATTTCGAAGAATAAAATAAACCTTTTTCCCTTCAAGATTTGGGAATGTAAAATCCGGAAAATATTTAATAATATCGTTAAAATAATATTCGCAGAAGTTTTTCAAGTAGTTATTTGTCGGGCGGACATTAAGGAGTGAGAACTCATCCTTTTTTTTGTAAAGAATAATTAAATAGTAAGCATCAACAACGGCAATAAATAAGTTTAAAACGAAAACCGGATATGCATGAACAAGCAAACCGTAAAGTGAAAAAATCGAAGCGCCGAAGAGATTCCACCATCTCAAATGCAGAATATTTTTCATCATGAGGGAAACGGCTACAATTACCGAACCGACATATCCTAATATTTCGAGAAAATACATACTTTTTCCTAATAATTTTGAGTCGCTAATATAATCAATTTGGATTTTTACAAACAATCCTTAATCTCGATTGAGTAAGCCGCGGTAAAATCGAATATCAGAGAACTTTTCTCAAATATTTTCCGGTGTAGGAGTTTTTTTCTTCAGCGATTTCTTCGGGCGTTCCAACCGCTACAATTTCGCCGCCGCGTTCTCCTGCTTCGGGACCTAAATCGATTATGTAATCCGCAACTTTTATTACGTCAAGATTATGTTCGATTATCAATATTGAGTTATTCGTTTCGAGCAGCATATCGAAACTGTGGAGCAATTTTTTAATATCGTGAAAATGAAGTCCCGTTGTCGGTTCGTCAAAAATAAAAAGTGTGTGGGAATTTTGCCTTTGAGTAGCAAGATGCGCCGCAAGTTTTACGCGCTGAGCTTCTCCGCCCGAAAGAGTATTCGAAGGTTGTCCCAATCTTAAATATCCGAGTCCGACACTTTCGAGACTAATAAGATATTTTATAATGCGCGGATTACCTTCAAAAAAATTCAAGGCTTGGTTCACGGTCATATTTAAAACATCGACAATATTTTTCCCACGATAACGAACATCTCTAATTTCTCTCTTAAAACGCGTTCCGCGGCATTCCTCGCATTCCAAATAAATATCGGCAAGAAATTGCATTTCAATTTTAACAAACCCTTCTCCGCTGCAAGTCTCGCATCTTCCGCCGGGAACGTTGAAGGAGAAAAATCCCGGTTTGTAGCCTCTTGCACGCGCTAACGGTGTGGCGGAAAAAAGCTGACGAATTGCGTCGAAACCTTTAACGTAGCTTATCGGATTAGAGCGGGGAGATTTCCCGATTGGAGATTGGTCAACGATAATAATATCATTAATAAAATTAGTCCCTTCTATTCTATCGCAGTTCCCTATTTTGCCGGGATTACCGCCTCGTTGTTTAATAATATTCCCGTAAAGAACATCATTAATAAGAGTGCTTTTTCCCGAGCCGCTTACGCCGGTAACAACAACAAATTTTTTCAGAGGAATCTCAACATCAATATTTTTAAGGTTATTTTCGGCTGCTCCGAAAATTTTAATCATCGGCGTTTCTTTTCTTCTTCTAATTGTAGGGACGGGAATCGAAAGCTTTCCGCTTAAGTATTTTCCCGTTAAGGAATTTTGATTGTTAATTAATTCATCATAAGTTCCGTAAGCAACAATTTCGCCGCCGTTTTCTCCGGCACGCGGTCCCATGTCGTAAATTAAATCGGCTTCACGCATTATTTCGGCGTCGTGTTCAACAACAAGCACCGTGTTGCCCAAATCTCTTAAAGATTTTAATATTTTAATCAATTTATCATTATCGCGCGGATGCAGTCCGATACTCGGCTCGTCCAACACGTAAAGCGTTCCGACCAGCGCGGAACCGAGAGACGTTGCAAGATTAATTCTCTGCGTCTCGCCGCCGCTGAGGGTTGCGCTCATCCTATCGAGAGTGATGTAGCCGAGTCCGACATCATTTAAAAAAGTAAGCCGTTTTCTGATTTCGGTTAATATTTGTCCGGCTACTTTTTCTTCATATTCGGTGAGATTTATCGTATCAAAAAACTTTTTAGCATTTTCCAATGACAATGTAACAATGTCGGCAATCGATTTTCCATTAATCTTTACCTGCAGGGCTTCGCGTCTTAATCGGGAACCTTTGCAAGCCGAGCATTTTGTGTAACCGCGGTATTTGCTGAGGATAATCCGAATGTGCATTTTATAGGTTTTCTGCTCAAGCTTTTTAAAAAATCCGTTTATTCCTTCAAAATCATCAAAACCGTCCCAAATGAATTTTTTATGTAGTTCGGAAAGCTCCGAATAGGGAATATCAATAGGTATTTTTTTTATTTTTGCCGCGCGGAGAAGTTCTCGCTGATTTTTACTGAACTTCGGAGTCCTCCACGGCGCGATAGCTCCATCGGCAATGGAAATATTTTGATTCGGTATAATCAAGTCTTCGTCGTAACCGATAACCCTTCCGAATCCTTGGCAAACCGGACATGCGCCGAAAGGATTATTAAATGAAAAGAAACGAGGTTCCGGTTCGACGTAAGTTATTCCGCAGCACTCGAAGTGGGAAGAAAATTGTTTCACTTTCCCCGTTTCCGGATTAATTACGGCAATGTAGCCTTCTCCTATTTTGAAAGCCGTCTCGATTGAATCGGCAAGTTTTTCCCGAATCTTATTCCCGGTCTTAAATCTTTCGATTACAACGTAGAGAGGCGATTTCGGGCTGAGAGAAAAATCGTCGTCGTTAATATTAATTATTCTTTTTTTCTGATAAAACCTGAAGAATCCCTTCCGTTTTAACAAATCGATTTCAAACTCGAAGTTGGAATTTTTATCATACTTAAAAGGAAAAGCGAGAAGAAACTTTTCTCCGGATGTTTGTTCTTCCAGCCACTCTGCAACGGTTTCGGTGGAATCTTTTTTTACTACGTTTCCGCAGCTGAAACAGTAAGTTTTCCCGATTCTCGCAAAAAGGAGTTTTAAATAATCGTAAACTTCGGTTGTTGTCCCGACTGTTGAACGGGGATTTTTAGAGGGAGTTTTCTGCTCGATTGCAACCGAAGGGCAAATCCCTTCTATCGATTCGACATCGGTTTTGCGCAGTCTCTCGAGAAATTGACGTGCGTACGATGAGAGACTTTCCACATAGAGGCGTTGTCCCTCGGCGTAAATAGTGTCGAAAACAAGAGAAGATTTCCCGCTTCCGCTCACTCCGGTAAATACAATAAGATTTTTCCTCGGGATT
>CAYLYR010000014.1:0-21026 GCA_964387835.1 uncultured Melioribacter sp. | reverse complement strand
CTCCTTCGTTCGACATCGCGGCAATTTCCATCGGTAAGAGCCACCCTTCGCCAAACTGCAAATATTGCGGCATAACGTTATCATTTTCTTTTATTGCATCATCTATTGATATTTCCGGCTGATAGAGTTTGAAACTTTGCAATTCTTTTTCAACAACATTTCTGTAATGCTGAATTGTATAGTGATTTATTGCTCTCGTTGTAAGCTTAAAAGGTAAAACATCAATTTTTTCTTTAGCATCATAAAGCTGACTGTAATATCCGTATTCAAAGAACTTTAAGTATGATGGAAGTTTAACTTCATATCCTTTCTCTTCAAGCCAATCAACTAAATAATTATTGGAAAAGTCATTACTCTTAAGATAAATCTCACCTACGATTCCCACTTTCTTTTTAGGCTCGGAATAGTTTACTTCAATTTTATTAAATTCCCTAACTGCATGCTTCATAAAATCAATAAGCATTTTTTTGCTTGGGGATTCTTCGTAAGCGCGCTGAATTAACTCGTCCTGCAGTCTGTCGAATAAACATTTTGTATCGCCTTTGTGAGTTTCGTACGGTTTAATTCTCATCTTCATTCTCATTAAAGCATCGGCAATCGCATAAAGTATAACGGTATATTTTATTAATTTAATCGGGTTAAATACAAAACCTTCTGCAAAGGAATCGGCGCTTAACGTTATTACCGGCGTGTTTACAAATCCCGCATCAACCAAAGCTTTTTTTAGCAGCGGTACATAGTTGGAAGCTCGGCACTGCCCGTTGGTTTGAGTTAATGCAACAACGGAGTTATCGGGATCATATTTACCGCTCTTTAAAGCTTTTAATAAATCTCCAATTACAATCACTGCGGGATAACACATGTCGTTATTAACGTACCGCAGACCCAAATCAACGTTTTCTTGGTTTTGTTTATGAAGCGTAACAAGATTATAACCTAATCTGTAAAGTACAGGCTCCATTAATTCGGAATACATTCTTGCAAAGTAGGGAACAATAATATTTTTTCTTTTGTCTTTTTTGGAATATCGCTTTGTAAAAATTCTTTCTTTATATTCTATATTTTTATTTCTACTCATTGCTTCCAAAAGCGAACGGATTCTGATTTTTGCAGCGCCCAAGTTGGACATCTCGTCAATTTTAACGGAAATATATATTTTCGCGCCCGCTTCAATCAGTGATTTAACTTCATCGACTACTACGGCATCCGGTCCGCAGCCGAAGGAGTTTAACTGCAGTGCGGCAATTTTATCGTATTTTTGTTTGGTTATCCATTTTGCAGCCAAATACAATCTATTGTGATATGACCACTGCGTAAGGGGCAGAACGCCTTCAAGATTCTCTTTCTGCAGATCGGGAATAGAATCTTCCGTAATTGCGTAAGCTCCCAAATCATAAATCATATCTAAAATTCCGGTATTTATCATTGGGTCCAAGTGATACGGTCTTCCCAGAACAATTATCAGCGGTTTGTTTTCCGATTCGGCTTTTTCTATAATTTCAGCTGCATGGTCTTTTAATATGGATTTATATTTCCTTTCGGTTTCTACGGCAAAGTCAACAGCGCCGTCAATTTCCTTTTGTGTAATTCCGTATCCGCTCAAATACTTAAATAAATTCTTTTTGAATCCTTTCAAATATTGAAAACTCATCGGGAACGAATCGATTGGGGTATCCGTTTTAATTGAACGTTTTAATACTTCACCGTAACCAGTAACAACAGGACAATTATAGCTGTTTTGAGCATCGCTTGATTCTTTATTTTCATAAAGTATTGCCGGATAAAATACCCGGTCAACTCCTTTTTCTATAAGATTTAGCGTATGACCGTTTGCAACTTTTGCAGGCAGACATAAATTATCGGCAGGAACGGTGCGCAAACCTTTATAATACATTTCTTTATTTGTATTGTCCGATAATATGGTTTTTATTCCCAATTTTCTGAAAAGTCCGTAAAAGAAGGGATAATGCTCGTAAACGGAAAGAACTTTGGGAATTCCTATAACCGGCTTATCTTCAGAGATAGCAGGCAATTTTTCTTTATCGATATAATTATCTACATTAAAAAGAATCTCCTCTTTATCGCGGAAGAAATTTTCAGTAATTCTATCGCCGCCGGATTTATTTGAAAAATACTTTTCGCATTTATTTCCGGTGTAAAATTTATTATTGTTTGAAAACTTAAACTGTGTGATTGTACAACGATTTCCGCATCCGTTACATTGTAGAATCCTTTTCTCGAAAGAAATTTGCCCAATTGTGTTTATATTGAACTTCGTTTGATAATCCGGATTATTTTTGTAATAATCTTTAGCAAAAAGCGCAGCCCCGAAAGCGCCCATATATTCCGAAATATTAAGCCGATATACATTTTTGTTTACTAATAGTTCAAAGGCTCTTAAAACGGCATCGTTTTTGAAAGTGCCCCCTTGAACAAAAATATTATCACCGAGTTCATCTGTGTTTTTAATTTTTATTACTTTGTAAAGTGCATTTTTAACAACCGAAAATGCCAATCCCGCGGCAATATCAGAGACGGGAAGACCATCTTTTAATGCTTCTTTTACTTTGGAATTCATAAATACCGAACATCTTGTACCAAGGTCAACAGGATTATTAGCGTGCAATGCCTGCTGCACAAACTCGCTTAAAGTCATGTTCAGCCCTTTTGCAAAAGTTTCAATAAACGATCCCGTACCGGATGAACATGCTTCATTTAGCTGAATATCGGTGATTACTCCGTTATGAACTTTAATAGCTTTAATATCTTGCCCGCCGACATCAACGATGAACGAAATATTTTTATTGAACAGAGAGCCGGCGGTAAAGTGCGCCATTGTTTCAACTATTCCGCCGTCAAGGTTGAGCGCGGTTTTCAAGAATTCTTCTCCGTAGCCGGTAGCAAAAGCTCCTTTTAACTTTCCCCGTTCAAGATATTTTTTAAATTTCTTCAACCCGATCTTGGCAACTTCGAGGGGATCGCCGTTATTGTTAGAGTAAAAACTATCGATAATTTTGTTGTCCTCGTTTATTAAAATCATTTTAGTTGTTGTTGAACCGGCATCAACTCCGAGATAAATTTCTTTAACCTTTTCAATTTCATTATCCTCTAATTTTTTAATCGATAATTTTTCATGCCGTTTTTTGAAACTCTCATATTCTTTTTCGGAATTAAACAGCGGTTCAAGAGTCCTAATTGTCTGAACGCCTTTATTTTCATGCTCCAAATCG
Organism: uncultured Melioribacter sp.; assembly: GCA_964387835.1. Taxonomy (GTDB): domain Bacteria; phylum Bacteroidota; class Ignavibacteria; order Ignavibacteriales; family Melioribacteraceae; genus WGAL01. The sequence continues at coordinate 17,796 of CAYLYR010000014.1, read as the reverse complement.
AACAGCAGTTGTTCAATTGTTTTTTCCTTGCCTTTGTTTTCCGCATCAACGGCCGAACCAACGGCAACAAGAACTTCGGAATTTTCAGGGAGAATAAAATCCTTTTCCGGTAATTTTATTGTTTCGTAAAAAGATTTTCTCAGTTCAGGCATGAATGTTAAAGGTCCTCCGGCAAAAAGAATTTTACTTCGTATTTCCGCTCCGGCAAGCAGAGTTGTTATTGTTTGATTTGCAACTGCATTAAATACGGCTCGAGCAATATCTTCTTTATTTTCGCCCTTGTTTAATAATGCTTGAACATCGGTCTTTGCAAAGACTCCGCATCTGGAAGCAATATATAATTTCTTTGTCGATTTCGAAGCGAGATCATTTAAAGTTTTCAAATCAATATTTAGCAGCGTTGCCATTTGATCGATAAACGAACCCGTACCGCCGGCGCATTGTCCGTTCATCTTCATTTCCGGTGAAGCGCCGGGCCTGAATAAAACGATTTTAGCATCTTCGCCGCCAAGTTCAATAAATGTTGAAACTTCAGGGTAAAATTTTCTTATTGCAGTAGTCAATGCAATAACTTCCTGCTCAAAAGGAATATTTATTCTCGAGGCAAGTCCCATTCCGGCGCTTCCTGTCATTAAAATATCAAATTGCGTGTTCGGATATTTAATCTTCAGTTCCGTTAGTGTATTAACAAGAGTTTCTTTTACTTTGCCGTTATGGCGCTCGTATTTCTTGAACTGAAGATTAAATTTATCATTCAGAACAACAACCTTTGCCGTGGACGACCCGAGATCAATTCCTAATTTCATTTTATTTCCATTAAAATTAAAATTTATAATAAGCCGGATTTTTTTGTAAATTCACCAGTCTTAAATCCAACGGCGGCTATGAAAATTCCGGCAGCCAAATTATTTATCGAACCGACTGAAGGCGTGAGCATAGTCGGAATATAAGCAGCTATTATCATCCAAAATCCAATAAATGTTAAAGCTAAACCTTTAGCATTTTTTAATGAATACTTGGCAATTCCCAAAACCGTTACAATTATTCCTATCAGAACATCGTTGTAAGACAATTGTTTTGAGGTAAGATTTAAAAAAGAAACAAATATTAACCATCCGCCCATTAGTTCTTCCAACAATATTGCTTTTAACATTTTTTAGCTCCTTTTACTATCACTTTTAATTCTCTTTCATGTCTTATGCCAAAATAATTAGAAGACGTAACACGTTGTTATTAATAGAGTTAGAGGCTCAACTATTTAAATGAAATTGTTTTGCGAAGTGCAATTTCACAGAAAAATCAGTATTAAATCAAATATTGAAGAATTTGGGTGATTTAGCTGCGTAGTTAAATTTCGCAATAAATCGGCAAAATATTATAAATCAGTTATTGAAAAGAATTTCGGATATCATTTCTTGCATTCTATGCTTTTTTTACCAACTTTCATCATGATGTACTTTCTTTTTTTATGAAGGAATAAATAAATATTGCCGAAGGTAATCGCAGATAAAATAACATTAACATTGTGGTAGAATATTGGGATTCACGCAATAGATTTGAGACGTAAAGTCTCTATACTTGAAATCTTATTAATAATCTCTTATTTTTATTCTTCCCAATGCGAGAAAAAAGGTAAATGGCGAACAAGTTCAGTAAATTTATAAAATACATCTCACAGAAGAATAGCGAACTTCTCGTTAAGGCTAATCTCACCGAACACACCTTCATGATTATTATTGCTCTGATTATCGGTACGCTTGCCGGTTTTTCGGCAATATTAATCAGAGCTTTAATTGAACTGATAACGGATATTTCATATACCGGACACGGAAGCATTTTGCAGAATATCTCGGATTCACCGTGGTATTTAATTTTGTTTATTCCGGCTATCGGCGGGTTAATCGTAGGACCGATTATTTACTTTTTTGCTCCCGAAGCTAAGGGGCACGGTGTTCCCGAAGTAATGCAGGCAATATTTTTAAAAGGGGGAAAAATTCGTCCGCGCGTTGCGGTAATTAAAGCATTCGCTTCCGCCGTTTCAATTGGTACGGGCGGCTCGGTTGGGCGCGAAGGTCCAATCGTGCAAATAGGTTCAAGTCTCGGTTCTACAATCGGACAATTTTTTAAAGTACCGACAAAACGAATGAAAACGCTTGTCGGCTGCGGAGCTGCCGCCGGTATTGCCGCAGCGTTTAATGCTCCTATTGCAGGCGCTCTTTTTGCTCTTGAAATTATTTTAATGGACTTTGCCGTAGCGCAGTTTTCACCGATAGTAATTGCTTCTGTAATGGCAACGGTGGTTTCCCGCGCTTTTGAAGGTGATTTTGCAGCATTCAAGGTTCCCCGTTATGAACTGGTTAGTCCTCAGGAATTAATCTTTTATGTCGCTTTAGGAATACTTGCCGGTGTGGTTTCATATTTATTTATTAAAATCCTCTATTCATTCGAGGATTGGTTCGACGAACAGAAAAAAATTCCGGAATACTTCCGTCCGGTAATCGGCGGACTCGGAGTAGGATTAATCGGAATTTTTGCGCCGGAAGTTATGGGCGTCGGTTACGATACGATTAACTTTGCTCTAAACGGAAATATAATTTGGTATTTCGCTTTCATTTTGATTTTCATTAAAATTCTTGCAACGGCAATTACTCTCGGCTCGGGCGGCTCAGGAGGAATTTTTGCTCCTTCATTGTTTATGGGCGCCACTCTCGGCGCTGCATTCGGAGTTGTTGTTCACCAACTCTTTCCCGCCATTACGGCAACTCCCGGAGCTTACGCCCTTGTTGCAATGGGCGGTTTGGTTGCCGGTACTACTCGCGCCCCGATTACCGCAATTATTATTGTTTTTGAGCTTACAAACGATTATCACATCATTCTTCCCCTTATGATTACAACAATCATAAGCACAATCATTTCATCTTACTTTACACGTGAATCGATTTACACACTTAAGCTTGTACGCCGCGGAATTCACCTAAAGGACGGTTCGGAAGTGAATGTAATGAAATCGATTTTTGTGCGCGATGTTTACGATACGCAATTTTCGGCGATACATCCCGACGACAAATTTAACACCGTCGTCCGTAAAGTAGTGCAATCGCATGGACAGGAATTTCCCGTGTTGAATAACAATGATGAAATAATAGGAACTATTTCAGTTGAAACCATTAAAGATTTTCTTTTTGAAAATGACGAGCTGCAGGAAGTTTTAATTGCTGCGGATGTTTACGAACCTAAGTATGACACTGTTTCCGTTGATGATAACTGCCAGACTGCACTCGAGAAAATGAGGAGATTTAATTGGGAATCTATTCCCGTTACGGAAACTTCCGATTCCAAAGTAGTTATCGGAGTTCTTCATATCAAAGATATTCAGGACGCATATTACAAAGCAATTGAACGTCTCGACCTTGCGGAGAGCTTTGCAAGCAGCATTAGGAAAACCGACGACGGCGACGAGCTTCATTTTATGGAAGGATATTCTATTCTTCAGTTTCGTGTTCCGAAATCTTTTATCGGGAAATCAATTAAGGAATTAAATGTAAGAGCGCGTTACGGAGTTGACATTCTTTCGATTAAAACCAACGGGAAGAAGTCCTCGCAGATTAAGGCTATTCCCAATCCCGATTATGTTTTTAAGGAAGGGGACTCTTTAATACTTGCAGGTGAAGTTAAGAATATTAGAAAAATCAAAATATTGGATTAATCGAAATTCTCTTAGTCAACCTTTGACGTTAGGTTACCGTAAATACCGGAATACTTAGTTAACTCCACAACAATTGAGCCGATAGGAATTTCCGCTTCTACTTTTACAGGCATTTTTACGTTGTCGTCGGTTAACCAGATAAGTATCTTCCCTTCCGATTTGAAAAGCCCGCCGTCCGTGATAACAGGTTCGATTTTAATGCAGTTGAAAGTTCCGGCATCAACTTCAATTTCCTCTCTGCCGTGATAAATAACTCTCAACGGATAGATTTTATTATTGAAAAAATTCTCGAGGTGAATCGTATATCCGGGACGAGCGTTTGAGAAATCCAAAGTTCTTACATAAAAAAATGCCGAAACGATATCCTGAGTGCTATCCGAAATTGCATATTCCTTGCCATCGTGAATGGCAACATTCCGGCTGTGGTTAAAGAAAGCTCCGTAATCTTTCGAATAATTTCCTTCGCGAACATGCTGCTCAAATCTATACGGTAGAAGCGCCGCCGAATCGATGTAAGTTTCGTACTTGTCGCGGACTTTGAAAAAGAAATCAAAAAAAGGTTTTGATTTAACTTTGGAAACAACGTGATATGCTTTACGGAACATAATTTCCGTTTTCTCGGGAATCGAAATTTCGGCTTCGCCTACGGAGATAAAGCCGTACTTAATGTTAAAATCCAACTTTTCCCCCGTACGAAAAGCATCGTTTTTTTTCGTTCGCAGGGAATCGATATTTCCACCGTAAATGGAAAAAGAGCTTAATAATATTACCGTTAAGAGTAACCGTTTCAAAATAAACCTATAATTTGTTAATAATATCAATAACGGATTCAGCGACTTCTTCGATGTCGATTTGTTCCATACACTTAATCTTTAAGCATTCCTTTTTAGAACAATTGTTCCCGCAGCCTACATTGGGAGTGAACAGTTTTTTCCTCTCGGTATAAGGCGCCCATCTTACCAATGATAAAGCAGGTACCGGCGGATAAAATCCCACACAAAATTTCCCTAAAGCGGCGGCAATGTGAATCGGTCCCGTGGAATTTGCAATTAGTAAATCCGCTACCGATATTAAGGCTATCAGTTCGCCAAGATTAAACTTTCCCGCCGTGTTTATTATTCCTTCGGCGGTCTTCACTCTTTCACATAAATCAACTTCGGAATTGCTTCCCGTTAATATAATGTTAACATCCAACTTCCGTGCCAGCAAACCAATTAATCTGCCGAAACTCTTTTCAGGCAAATCAATTGCGCTTCCTCTGCTTCCCGGATGTAATATTATTGTTTTTTTCGAAGGATTAAAATTTTCTTCGTTTAATATTTCAGTTACCTTTTGTACGGTTTTTAAGTCCGGCTGTATATTAAACTGTACGTTCCCGGGCTTTATATTCCGAGTAATTCCGAGGGGCGCGAGCAGTTTAACATTATGTTCAAGTTCGTGTTTTGTTCCGTATTTTCGGTGCTCCAAAATTTTGTCGGTAAATAAAAATGAGTACCATCTGTAACCGGTTGAAATTCTTCTCGGAATCTTCGCTCGATAAATCAACTTAGCTAACTCAAATGTCGGGTGAACGAGAATGGCAATATCAAAATTCGAGGATTTTATGCTCTCTAAAAGTTGTCCGGAGTTTTCATTGTAAATTAAAACGTTATCGATGTCGGGATGATTATGTAAAAGCGGTGCAGAATAATCTGCAACAAGGAATGTAACTTTGCTTGCGGGAAACTTTCTTTTTATCAATCCTGCAAGCGGGACAGTTAAAACCAAATCTCCTATTCTGTCGGTGCGTATTATCAGTATGTTTAACGGCGAGTTCATTTTTTTGAAACGTATTTGTTGTTCTTAATATAAAACCTCCAAGGAAGTTCTTTCGATTTGGAAATACCTATTCTCTCGGAAATTAATATTTTCCCTTTGTCTATTGGGGAAGCGTCTAATATAAAAATATCGTCGCCAAGCAAATCCGTTCCGTTTTCGTTTTTGTTAATTTCAAATCCCATACAAATTTTTGCCGGACCGTTTAATAAATTGATTTTTTCTCTTTCCGTAATTTCACTTTTCCCGAATCGGTTTTGGGCAAATGTATCAATGCCTTCCAGCGGTTCCATTGCTCTAAGTAAAACGGCGTTTCCTCTTCCTTCCTTTTCCGTTACAACGTTTGCGCAAAAATACATTCCGTAAGTAAAGTAAACGTAAAGATGTCCTCCTTCGTTAAACATTACGGAATTGCGCTCTGTTTTACCTTTATAGCTGTGCGCCGATTCATCAACTTCACCGATATAGGCTTCGGTCTCCACAATTTTACCGGAAAGAAATTTACCGCCGACTTTTCGTACAAAAATCTTTCCCAAAAGGTTTTCGGCAACGAGGAGAGTATCGTTAAGATAAAAGTCTCTTCGGAGTTTTTTTGATTTATCAATTTTCATTAATTGATTTTCTTCTTAAGTTCCTCAATTTCAGTTAGGTAAGCTTCTTTTTTCTCGGGGTTTTTTTCTATCAACTTTTCATACATTTTTAATGCCTCCTCAAAAGCACCCTGTGCTTTGTAAACGGCGGCAAGCGTATCCGAAACAAATTCTTCTTCGGCTGTTTCCTCCTCGTATTCCGGTTTTTCCGGTAGGATTTCTTCGTTAATCTCTTTCAGAATAGGATTATCCTCTTCTTCAGCTTTTTTCTCGCCTGACAGAAGTTTTTCGTAATGTTCGCGTATCTTTGGATTGGGATTAATCCGCATCGCTTTATCTAAATTTTCAAGAGCGGAATCGTGTTTCCCGAGTTCATTCTGTACCTTGCTTAAAATTAAATATGCGGTTGCGTAATCATTGTAATTCTGTAATCCTTCGGTCAGAATTTTCTCGGCTTCTTCAAAATTATTTTCCGCAGCTCTGTTTGAGGCAACGACCGCAAATAAAGGGGAAGCTTTATCAAACTTGTAAAGCAGCTCGGCTTTTTCGGAAAATTGAAAGTTATCGTTCAACCTTTTCTCCAACGTTTTTGAATAAAATTACCTTTAAATGATAAATAAAAAATAATTGTAAATCCTAAAAAATACATGGCGGCAAAAGGGATTGCGGAATATTCTCGCAGAAAAACAGCCAAAATAATTGAGGCAAGACTGTAAATCGAAAGAAAAAACTCATAAAAAAGCATCGATGACTTTTTCATATCCGTTAAATATTTCTTGTCAAAAAAGCTGTCGGATTTTTGCTTGATGTTAAATTTTGGGGTTCTGATAAACTCGTTGTTGTTGCTGAAAAGCCCTTCAAGAACTGCTTTCGTATTATTGATAGAAAAGCCCATGCTGCCGATTAAGAAAATCGGGAATAGAAGAATCTTCTTTTTCCAATCGGAGTAGATTTCTTTCTGAGCATATAAATAAAAAAAGAATGAGGCAAAAAGCGAAATAATAAAAAATGAAAGAAAGTTAAAATAATCGTTGAAAATATGAAGCGACTTCAACATCACCATCGGAAGCGTAAAAATTCCGAGCATCAAAATAAAAGGAAAAACAAAAGAGCTTGTCAGGTGAAACGTTCCCTGCAGTTTCTTCTCCAATGACTCATCGCTTCCCCAAAGTTGCGGAAGGAGTTTACGCGCAGCTTGTACGGTTCCTTTTGTCCATCTATATTGTTGTGTTTTCAGTGCGTTCATTTCAACGGGTAGTTCCGCTTGAGTTGTATAATTGTTAAGATAAACAAACGACCACCCTTTCAATTGCGCGCGGTAACTTAAATCAACGTCTTCGGCAACCGTATCCTCGTGCCAATTGCCTGCGTCGAGAATACATTCTTTTCTCCAAACTCCGCCTGTTCCGTTAAAGTTTATAAAAAATCCTTTTCTGTTCCTAACGGTTTGTTCGATTACAAAATGTCCGTTCAGAGCTAATGCTTGCAGTCTTGTAAGAAGTGAAAAGTTTTCATTCAAATGTCCCCACCTTGTCTGCACCATTCCGATTTTTTCCGAAGAAAAAAATTTTAGCGTGCGCAGCAGGAAATCGGGAGCAGGAATAAAATCCGCATCAAAAATAGCTATATAATGACCGGTTGCGGTTTTAAGTCCGTTTTTTAAAGCTCCTGCTTTATAGCCGGTTCTATTTCCTCTGCGGATTACACAAATATTATAACCGGCATTCTTTTTCCTACGCACAATTTTATCGATAATGTTTCTCGTTTCATCGTCGGAATCGTCAAGGACTTGTATTTCAAGCAAGTTGCGAGGATAATCAATTTCACACACGGCATCGATTAACCTTTCTGCAACGTACATTTCGTTATAAATAGGCAGCTGAATTGTAACGGGTTTGAAATCAAGAACTCCAGTCTCTTTTGGGGAAAGGTTTCTTCTGCGTCTGTAATAAAGGAGAAGTAAAAAGCTGTTTACAGAATAAACAAAAAGGATTAATAGGAATAATCCGTAAGCGCCTAACATTATTTTATTTACTAATAAATTCATAAAGATTTTTAGTTTTGATTTTTATGTTCGGACATGAACATAAACGGCAAAAAGTTAAGTCCGGAAATTCATGTTAAAAAATTATTGTAAAATTCAATGAAGAAAAAACAATTGTGTAAAGATAACAAATCTTAAAGTATTATTGAAGAATCATTCAAAAAAAGGAAAAAAGATTGAAAGACAAAAGTAAAAAGATAAAAGATTCAAAGGAGAAAATTTTCTCCTGTTTGCGGCAGAAGTCGAATATCAACAACCGCTTATTCCGAAGGAAATAATCTTCTTCATTAATCCTATTTTCTTATTATTTTCAATTTTTAAAATTAAGAGGTTAAAAAATTAAAATATTAGTAGGCTCTGAAAACAGAGTAAAAATAGAAGCTGCCGTGGAAGCTTTCGAGAAGTTTTTTCATGAAATAACCGTGTCGGGAATTTCCGTTCCCTCCGGGGTTTCGGAGCAGCCGTTTGATGAAGAAACTTATGTCGGAGCAGAAAACCGCGCGCGCGAACTTTTCCGTCGTTATCCCGATGCGGATTATTTTGTGGGGATTGAAGGAGGAGTGCAGAAGATAAGCGGCATTTGGTTCGGCTTTGGAGCGGTTGCAATACTTGATAAAAAAGGTCGAATCGGTCATGGTACATCTCCGCAATATGAACTGCCGGAAAGCATTGTTAAACAACTGCAATCCGGAAAGGAGCTTGGCACGGTGATAGATGAAATGAGCGGCGAAACCAACTCGAAACAGAAAGGCGGCGCAATCGGATTTTTCACGGGAGGCGTTTTCGGGCGAAAAGATTTATATGTAACCGGAATAATTACTGCGCTCATTCCGTTTCTAAATAAAGAGATTTTTTTTAATGAAAAATAAAACAAAGCAAAAAAGAATTTATCTTATCGGTTTTATGACAAGCGGGAAAACCACTCTCGGGAAAATATTGGCGAATGTTCTCGGATGGGATTTCTACGATTTGGACAAAGTAATTGAAGAAGAACGACAGATGTCGATTCACGAAATATTTTCCTCGGAAGGAGAAGAAACCTTTAGAAAATTTGAAGTGAAAAAGTTAACCGAACTTTCCGAAAAAGAGTATGTTGTTATTTCTCTCGGCGGCGGCACTCCGACAAACGATTTTATTATTGATTTTATTAATAGAAAAGGATTTGTAATTTATTTAACCGTAAAGCCGGAAAATCTTTACAAGCGTTTAAAAAATAAAATAGACAGACCTTTGTTCAGAGATCTGGTCTTATCAGAGAATGTTACCGAAGAAGAATTTACTAAAAAGATTTCCGCATTACTTTCAGCAAGAGAAAAATATTACAAACAAGCGGATATGGAAATTTCATCAGACGCGACAAGGATTGGGAAAACCGTTGATTTTATTGCTCGAAAACTTCATGGAGTTATTGATGAGAAGGATTAAAGTTAATCTGCCTGAGAAGAAAGTTGTTGTCCGTTCGGGCAAAGGCACTGCGGAATTACTTGTTTCGCACGAGATTAAAAAGCTGATTACCGAGAACGCATTTTTCGTAGTAGATAAAAAAGTAATGAAACTTTACGGCGATTATATTAAGGAAATTTCTAACAAATTTTCAAAAGCTTACATCTTTCCTTTTAATGCTTCCGAAGAGAATAAAACTTTGTTAAGCATGGAGAAAATTTATTCTGCAATGCTGAAGAAAAAGTTCGGGCGCGACACAACCGTAATAGCAATAGGGGGCGGAGTTACAGGCGATACGGCAGGTTTTGCTGCGGCTACATTTTCAAGAGGCGTTAAGCTGGTGCACATTCCCACAACGTTGCTGGCTGACGTTGACAGCTCCATTGGAGGGAAAACGGGAATTAATTTTGGAGAGACAAAAAATATTATCGGCGCTTTTTATCAGCCTGAAGCTATTTTAATTGATACAAAATTCCTCAATACTTTAGAGCGGCGAGAGCTGATTTCAGGTTTGGGCGAAGTAATAAAATATGCTTTTCTCACCGACGGAAAGTTTTTTGATTTTATTATAAAAAGTATCGATAAGATTTTTGAGTATGACGAGAAAACTTTGGAAAAGATAATCTTTGATTCTGTGAAATTTAAAATCAGCGTTGTTGAGCAGGATGAGCAAGAATCGGGATTGCGGCAAATATTGAATCTCGGGCATACATTTGCCCATGCTTTTGAAATAGAAAAAAATTATGCTTTGCGTCATGGCGAAGCAGTTATTGCCGGACTTTTAAGCGCGATAATCCTTTCGGAGAAGTTAGGATTTCTTTCCTCCGGCATTAAAGAAAGGTACTTCAGACTTCTCTCGGCGATTCCGTATCTTGAATTTAACCTTAACGGAATAAGCGCTTCTTCGTGTTTCTCGGTTATGCTGCATGATAAGAAAAACCGCAACGGCAAAATTAAATTTGTACTTCCGATTGATTTCGGGCAATATGCAATTGGGGTTGAGGCTTCACGCAAGGATGTGATTAAATCAATTAATGAAACTATTGAGTTATTTGCAAGCTGATGAAAGCAATCCGCATTCAATATATTTTATTTGTTATATTATTTGCAAGCGTAGTTGTTGTTGGGCAAAATCTTCGTGAAACTCGTGCTGTTTGGGTTGTAACAAATTTTCATCTCGATTGGCCTCCGTTGAACTCAAGCGTAGAAGAAATGAAGAATTCTCTTGATGAAATTTTCAGAAACATTCGACGGAAGAATTTCAACACAATATATTTTCAAACGATAATTAAAGGTTCGGCGCTTTATAAATCTAAGATACTTCCTCCGGTTCCTTATTTTACATCGGACGAAGCAGACACACTTCTCTTTGATCCTCTAAAGTATGCTGTTTTTACGGCGCATAAATACGGACTCGAACTTCATGCTTGGGTGAATATCGCACGCGTTTTTTCGGGAGATGAAACGGAATTTTTAGATAATCCGATGCATCTGACAAACACTCATCCGGAATGGATTGAAAAAATAAAACATGGAGATGAAACATCCCTTTGGCTTAATTTCGGGAATCCGCATGCGCGTAAATTTATGCTTTCAGCATTAGAGGAATTGGTTAAGAATTATAATGTAGATGGAATTCAGCTTGATTTTATTAGGTATCCGGCGCATGAAATATCCGACATGCCCGAATATATTGCCTTTGGCGACACGCTTAATTTGTACGATTGGAGAAGAGAGAATATTAATAAGTTTGTAGATTCGCTCCATAATTCATTACGGAAAATTAATCGCTTCTTAAAAATCGGCGCAACGCCATTCGGAATATATAAAAACTTGCCCGATGCCGAAGGAAGCGCAGCGTTTTATTCGGTTTATCAGGATTCCCGTCTCTGGCTGAAAAAGGGCTGGGTCGATTATCTTACGCCCCAAATATATTGGGATATTGACCACAACCCGCGCTTTGATACACTCGCCGTTGATTGGGTAAAACATTCATACGGAAAAAATATTATTCTCGGCACGGCTCCGTACAAAAAAAAGGTTTACGTTCAACTGCATCGAATGATAAACCTATCGCGAGAAATAGATGCAAGCGGAATAGCATTTTTCAGATATGGTTTTATTAAAAAAAGAAACTTCCCGGAATTCCCCACATTTGTTTTTCCCGCAAAAATGCCCTGGCTTGATTCTAATACTCCCGCGCCTCCGAGTAATTTCATTGTGGATTATGATACGCTGACAAATAAGATTTTACTTTCGTGGGGAAAAACTCCTTCGGGAAACATAAAATATTATTCGTTATACGGAGTTGAGAATGATTCGGGTTATGAGAATAGAAGTCTTATTTCTCTTTTCTCATCAAACTCAAACTTTGCAGTTTATAAAATAGAAAGACCCTCAAAAATTAAATATCAATATGAACTTTGCTCCGTCAGCAAATTGTGGAATGAAAGCAAACCGGCAGAAAATAAACCGTTTGTGATTTTAACCCGATTGGATAAAATGATTCTTAAGCGTGATATAATTCCGACTAAGCCATTGTTAATAAAGGGGGAAAACGGTTTAACGCTTTGTCGTTTTGTAAAAAATGAATCACGGTTCAAAATAGTTATTCGTGAAACGGATAAAAGTAAATCAAAATTTATCACTCTGAAAAAAGGGATAAATTATGTGGATATTACTAAGGGAGATAAATTTAAATCGGTTCAATTAATCAATATGAAAACGAATGAAAGCGTAAAATTGAAGTCTCAAGAATAAAGGATTTTCTTATTCGGCTTCTATGGAAAAATCTTTTATTTACTTAAAATTCTTTTCCTTCCGATTCCCGTTTTGTAAAGATTAACATATTCTTCGGCGGATTTCTCCCACGAAAAATCCCTTTTCATTCCGTTAATCTGAATTTGTCTCCAAGTCGGTTTATCTTGGTAGTATTTCAAAGCTCTTAATATTGTTTCCCAAAGTTTATCGCTTGAGAACTCGGAAAAACTGAAACCGGTGCCGGTTCTTGTTCCTCTTTTTATTGATTCGTCCCAATCTTCTACGGTATCTGCAAGTCCGCCGGTTTTGCGCACAACGGGAACTGTTCCGTATTTAAGAGAATAAATCTGGTTTAATCCGCAAGGTTCATAAAGGGAAGGCATAAGAAAAATATCAGCGCCGGCTTCAATTAAATGCGCAAGGTCGTTGTTGTAATCCAAGTGAGTTTTTATATTGCCGGAAGAAAAAAACTCCGCCTTCTTAAAAAAGGTTTCATACTTTTTGTCTCCGCTTCCGAGAACAATTAATTGGGCATTCATTCCAATCAGTTCATCGAATAAGTCAAAAAACAAATCAAATCCTTTTTGAGAAACAAGACGGGAAATTATTCCGAGAATGGGAATATCCTTATGATAATCAAGGTTAAATTCGGAAGCGAGGGAAATTTTATTTTTTTCTTTCAGATTAAGAGAATCGATAGAATAGTTTTGGGGAATTAGTTTATCCGTTTCAGGATTCCAAATCGAATAATCCACACCGTTAACAATTCCGAATAAATCTTTTTTTCTCGAAATAAAAACATCTTTCAGCCCGCCCGAAAATTCATCCGTCAAAAGTTCTTCGGCGTAAGTTTTACTAACGGTGTTAATTAAGTCGGAGAAAACTATTCCTAATTTCAGAAAAGAAACTTTGCCGTAAAACTCTGCCGGACCGGTTAAATAAAAATGGGCGGGATTTATTTCCGCTTTGTGTAAAGTTGCTTCGGGGAACAAACCCTGATAACCGACATTGTGAATAGTGAGTAGCGTAAATGTATTTTGGAAAATCCTCTCGGAAGAATATTTCTCTTTCAAATAATAAGGAATTAGTGAAGTTTGCCAATCGTTAACATGCACAACATCCGGCGACCACTTTAAGCGGAGCAGCAATTCCAATACGGATTTTTGAAATAATATAAATCGTAAGTCCTCAAATTGGTCCGCTTCATAATAAGATTTAGAAGAAAAGTATTCAGGATAATCAATAAAATAAACTTCCACACTTTCTTCCGGTAGAATGCCTCGGAAAACATTAACGTAATGTAACTTGCCGTTTATTTCAATAGAAATTCCGGATAAATTCTCCTCCTTCTTCAGTTTAAATTTCTCTTTGTCAATTGAACCGTAGAGTGGCGTAAAGACTTTAACCGAATGAGACAATTTTTTCAGTACCGGAGGAAGCGCGCCGGCAACATCGGCTAATCCGCCTGTTTTGGAAAAAGGATAAACTTCGCTTGATATAAATGCAATTTTCATAATTTAATTTTCTTTTTTCAAATATGAATAATTTTTCCCTCAATTTCAGATTTGAAATTCCGGCAATTTGATTTTCTTTATTTTTTTTTTATCTTATTTCAAAAAAAAGAGGAGGTTCGCTATGAAAAAGTTTTTGTCGATATTTATTGTATTTACAATTTCTTCTCTCTTTGCTCAGGACTCAGTAAGACAAATTACTCACTTCAATTTTGATGTTGCAAATCCGGTAGTTTCTCAAAGCTCAAGTTGGGATTCCTGGGGCTGTCCGCCCTACTTGATTTTTGAAGCTCACAACGGAGATTCTTCGAACATTGCTTCATTAAGTTATTCGGGAATAAACGATGATTTTGAAGATTTGAAATATTTCACAAGGGATGCATACATCAATAAAAACCCAATCTTTTTTTATGCATATAATCGCACGGCAATAATTTGGGAAACTAACAGAAACGGCAATTTCGATATTGCATACGTGATTAATGATAATACAAGCAACTTTGATTCTGTTTATTTGGCAACAAACACACCGGAAGATGAAAAAGAAATTAAATTGGTAACAAATGCGCCGGATGTATGCGATACTTGTATTTTAACTCTATTCAAGAGGGGAACGTATGTAATTATAAAAGATATTCTTAGTAGTACGGAGCCGGAGGATACTGTTTTTACCGATGAAAACGGCGTTGTTTTTTCTCAGCCTGCGGCTGCGTTTACCTTTTATTATTCCGTTCCCCTTATCGCTGTTGCGGTTAAAGATAGTTCGGGAGTTAAGAGTTTGGTATATAGAATAAAAAATTATAACGATGTTTGGGGTGATATTCACACGGTTGATTTTGAAGGCGTTCCCGATAATCCCGTATTTGCAAATAACGGAGAGCTGTTTTGTGATTACGCAGTGAACGGTAAATCTTCAATATATCACTTGGCTTTTGAAGAACCGGAAGTAGTGATTGATACGGTTATTACCGATTCAACCGCTTCTTGTTCAAAGCTTAATACAATGTTTTTTATGATTCCAACTCAAAAGGATTATCCCCTTTATTTTCCGTATAATTTTGAAAGAAGGACCGATGACGGAATATTTGTAAACATAAGTGACGGTTCGTACGTACAAGATACTTCAATAAGCGTATCGGTTGCGGATCCGCAAACAAACATTGGCGTCTTGGATTACAACTCTTGCTTTATACCTGTACTTTCTGTCTGGGTCGATTCCGTAAATGGATATAAAAACATATTCGGAATGATGAAATATGTTGCGCAGGGCGGTGTCGGAGATAACGACGCGCATGTCAATAAATTTATACTCCATCAAAATTATCCGAATCCGT
This sequence comes from uncultured Melioribacter sp., assembly GCA_964387835.1. Taxonomy (GTDB): domain Bacteria; phylum Bacteroidota; class Ignavibacteria; order Ignavibacteriales; family Melioribacteraceae; genus WGAL01. Next base: position 2,593 of record CAYLYR010000014.1, on the reverse strand, counting down.
ATAATCCAACGACAACGATTGAATATTCGATACCAATTGTTAGGGCGAAAAATTTTTCGTCCCAACAAAACGTACAATTGAAAATTTATGATATACTCGGACGAGAAGTTGCAGAACTTGTAAACCAACCGCAGACTCCGGGGAATTACAGCGTTAAGTTCGATGCCGGCGCGCTGCCGAGCGGAACATATTTTTACAGATTGCAGGTTGGAAAAACTTCAATCACAAAGAAGATGATTTTGCTGAAATAGGGATTTAAGAATTAATTCCGCTTTTAAAAAAAAGAGTTGAAGCGGCATCGAAAAAATAAGAGAAGAAAAAGTGGGTTTTACTTTTTCCATAATTCCCTATCCAAACTTCTGTATTGAATCGCTTCGCCAACGTGCTGGGCAAGAATATTCTCGGAGTTTTCTACATCCGCAATTGTTCTGCTCACTTTTAAGATTCTGTCGTATGCTCGTGCGGACAAACCGAGTTTTGTAATCGCCATTTTAAGCAGCTCTTTTCCTGCTTCGTCAAGCTTGCAGTATTTCCTAATTTCGTGCGTTCCCATATCGGCATTTTTATGTATGTCCGGCAGTTCACCGAATCGCTTCGTTTGAATTGCTCGCGCTTTAATAACTCTTTTTCTAATCTCATCGGATGTTTCACCGGCGGTTTCGCTTGCCAATTCTTTATATTTTATTGCGGGAACTTCAATCTGAATATCGATTCTGTCAACTAGAGGTCCCGAGATTTTTCCCATGTAACGCTGAATGGCATTAATGCTGCAAGTGCATTCATGGTCGGGGTCTGTCAAATAGCCGCAGGGACAGGGATTCATTGCCGCGGCAAGCATAAAGTTGGCGGGGAATTCAACCGACATTTTAGAACGGCTAATCGTAACGCGCCTGTCTTCCATCGGTTGACGTAAAACTTCAAGCACGTTCTTCTTGAACTCGGGAAACTCATCGAGGAATAAAACTCCGTGATGCGCAAAGGAAACCTCTCCCGGACGCGGGTAAGAGCCGCCGCCGATTAAAGCCGCATCGGAAACCGTGTGATGCGGACTGCGAAACTGCCTTTCGGTGATTAACGAACCGGAAGCGTCCAGTACGCCCGCAACGGAATAAATTTTGGTTGCTTCCAGCGCTTCGTCAAATGTAAGCGGCGGAAGAATAGAGGGAAGTCGTTTTGCAAGCATGGTTTTTCCGGAGCCGGGAGGTCCAATCATTAAAATATTGTGTCCGCCCGCTGCGGCAACTTCAAGAGCGCGCTTTACGTTTTCTTGTCCTTTTACGTCGGCGAAATCCAGCACGTAATTGTTTATTTGTCTGAACAATTCATCTTTACTAACAACGGTTTTCCCGAACTCATCATCGCCGTTAAGAAATCGGACAACCTCGGCAAGAGAATTAAATCCGTAAACGTCAACTCCATCAACTATTGCAGCTTCCTCGGCTGACTCTTTCGGCAGTAAAAGATTTTTTATCCCGAGTTTTTTTGCTTCAACGGCGATAGGCAGAGCGCCCCGAATTTTTCGTAACTCTCCATTTAAGGAAAGTTCACCCAGCATCATCGAATTGCGAAGATAGTAAGAACCTATTTCTCCGGTTGCCGCAATTATGCCTACGGCAATAGGCAAATCGAATGCGCTTCCCTCTTTACGCATATCGGCGGGCGCAAGATTTACGGTAATTTTTTTTATGGGAAATTTAAATCCGGAATTTTTTATTGCTGCGTTAACCCGCTCACGACTTTCCTTTACGGCGTTATCAGGTAAGCCGACAATTGTAAAGGACGGCATTTGTTTTTCATAATGAGTTTCAACGTCAACGGCGTAAGCGTCAATTCCGAATGTGGCTGCTGAAATAACTTTAGAGAACATAAACCCCCGCTAATTTTGTTAATATTCTTAAGCAAAATAATTAAAAAAAATTGTTAAATCTCCTTTCCTCCCAGTTGTTCAACTATTGCTTTAATCAAAGGAGTTTCTTCTTTACTCTTTTTCTTTGTTTCTTTATTTGCATTATCTGCAACTTCGATTTTCAAGCTTGTTCCGAAATAATCATTCAGCATCGAGGAGCATTTATCTGTTCTTCCCTGCAGATTTTTCGCATCGACTTCGGGAGATAGTTCTATTATCAACGTATTTCCATTCAGAGCCTTTGGGCGGGAATCCACAAGATTTGTTGCAACTCTAAAATTAATTTCCTGCAGCTTGGTTAAAAAGTTACTCCACTCATTTTGCAGCCTTGAAAACAAGTCGTTATCCGAATCAATCCGCGGAACTTCTTCAGCAATCGGACTTTCTTCAATTACAGTTGTTTCTTTTTCAGGCTGAGCGTAAGTTTTTTTTTCTTCAACTACTTTTTTTTTTACGGAACTTTTTTCGTAAAAAATAACTTTTGCGGCTTCACCGTTTTCAAGCATCTTAATTAAATTTGAGATTGTTTCCGATTTCTCAAGTCCAATCAGCTGGCTTAGTGCAATCTCAATAGTCAGTTTCTGGTTTTGCGCGGTTTTAATTTCATTCCTTACTTGTCCGAGAAAATGGAGAGTGCGAAGTAAATCCCCCTCGGAAAATTTATCCGCATATTCCAAATAGCGAGTC
>CAYLYR010000013.1:0-21276 GCA_964387835.1 uncultured Melioribacter sp. | reverse complement strand
TTCATGGCTCATAAAAAAGGACAGGGTTCATCGAGAAACGGCCGCGATAGTAATCCGCAGTATCTCGGCGTGAAGAGATTCGGCGGTGAAAAAGTTACTGCCGGTTCGATTATTGTTCGTCAAAGAGGCACAAAATTTCATCCCGGAGTTAATGTGAAAATTGGCGGAGACGATACTCTTTTTGCGGTAAAAGATGGATTCGTAAAATTTGAAGTAAAAAAGAATAACAGAAAATACGTTTCGGTTTACGAAGCATAAGTTTGTTGTTAAATTTTGCGCAAAAAAAAACCTCTCATTACGAGAGGTTTTTCTTTTTATATTATTCGGAAATTAAAATCCTATTTTTTCCAAGTTTGCAACCGAATTTTTAACTGCATTAACGGAGTTATCAAATGCGGCTTGTTCTTCTTCATTAAGCGAAAGTTCAAAAACACCTTCAACGCCGTTTTCGCCCAATATTGCGGGAACGCCTACAAAGTAACCGTTAACGCCGAATTCGCCATTTAAGTAAACGCTGCAGGGGAGAACTCGTCTTTCATCTAAAAGAACGGATTTTGCCATTGAAACGGCTGCTGCTGCAGGTGAATAGAAAGCCGAACCGGTTTTCAACAATCCTACTACTTCGCCTCCTGCTTTTTTGGTTCTTTCAACCATTGCATCCATAACTTCTTGTGCTTTGGCTTTATCGTTATATTTTCTTTCGAGAAGCTCCATTACCGGAACGCCGTTAACGTTGGCATCTCTTACTAACGGTACCATTGTATCGCCGTGTCCGCCGAGAACCATTGCGTTAACATCTTGTACGGAAACGCCGAGTTCCCAAGCAATGAAAGATGAAAAACGTGATGAATCTAAAACGCCTGCTTGCCCGATAACTCTTTTAGTGGGGAAGCCTGAAACTTTTTGGAATAACGTAACCATAGTATCCAAAGGATTGGAAATTACAATAACGATTGCATTCGGGGCGTGTTCTTTAACTCCGTTTGCAACGCTTGTCATAATTTTAGCATTTGTAGTTAATAAATCTTCTCTGCTCATACCCGGTTTACGCGGAATACCGGCAGTAATAATAACAACGTCAGCGTTATCAATATCTTTGTACTCGTTGGTTCCTTTGAGATTCATATCGAATCTGTCGATTCTTGAAGCCTCGTGAATATCTAGGGTTTTTCCCTGTGGTAAACCATCTACAATATCAAATAAAACGACATCGGCTAATTGTCTTGACGCGATAAGCTGCGCCATAACGCCGCCAATCTGACCGCCGCCGATTAATGCAATTTTTTTTCTGGCCATTTTTAATCTCCTTTTTTATCTTAAATGACATTACAAAAATATAAAAAAAGATTAAGTTGTCATATTAAACTTGAAAATAAGAAGAAAAAAATAAAAATTTTATTTAATTGATATTTTCAGAGTGGTTTCAGTCCCTTTTTCAGTAAAGTTATATGATATTAAATCAACAAGATTTTTGATTATGAAAATGCCTCTTCCGTTTTCTTTGAGAATATTTTCGTCAGTTGTCGGGTCGGGCACTTTTTCCGGATTGAATCCTTTTCCTTCATCGTAAATTTTAATAACGAGATAGTTTTTTTCGAGTTCAACTTTAATTTTAATTGGAAGGGACGGATTGGATTTATTACCGTGGATAATTCCATTGGACGCCGCTTCCGCTATTGCGAGAGCCAGTCTTTCTTTTTGCTCTTTATCGGATAGAAATTCGGAGACGTTTGAAAGCACGAAATCCTGAATTTCCGGCAGAAGGGAAATATCACTTTTGTAACTATTTTCCGCAATAAGTTTTGTCATTGATTTTATTTTATTTCTATATAAAATAGCTTAATTTATTAATTCAATCAAGTTAGAGCATCCAATAAAAAGAGAAAGTGAAATTTGCTCTTGTTTTTTCAGCGTTGTCCCCCGATTGTACAAACTCGTACCAGCCGTGAAAATTAAGAGCTAACTTGTTTGAAACCGGAGTGGAGGCAAAAACGCTGGGACCTATGCTCCGGTAATCGGAAACGGGAAAAAGTTGAAGAATACTGTAATCATAAGTTTGTAGGGAATAATATCTTAGTCCGATACCGAGAGTAAAAATATTTATGTTAAATTTAATATCCGGTTCGGAGTATATTTCCATTCGATATTGGAACGGTTTTTCGCTAAAGTTTTTCCAACTGAATTCACCCTGCTCCGATATTTTTATATAGCCGAAAAAGTTCGCGGAGAAAAAATCGTTGAGCAATAAGGAAGTTGAATCTTTTGCAAAAAACTGTCGGAATGCAAAACTCTGATAATTTTGCGTAAGATCTTCGAAATCATATACCGTATAATTTGCCGATACTTCGGCAGTGTTGCTTGAGATTAACCTTTTGCCGCTGTATGTTCCGCCGCCGATTAATCTTAAAATTCTCTTATAATTGTTGTTGGAACTTCGTTCCGCAAAAATGTAAACGAGATGATTTTGGCTGACTTCCAGTCCGAGTTTATATATAAAAAAAGGACTTATTTTTCTTCGGAATCCGATTCGCAACATTGTTAAAAGTTCGTCTCGGTCGTCAAAATTATCTTCGCTCGGAGTGTCATATTTGAGCTTACGCTGATAGAGGGAAAGGGAGAGTGTATTCCGGGAGCCGAGTTTGTAACGAAAACTTCCGGTTAAATATTCTAAAGCGGAAACATTATCTTTGTTGCTTTCCTGAGTTTGGCGTAAATCATAAAAAATAGGATTTGCGCCGGGAATATTTTTCACTGAAAAAGTTTCTTCACGCCTGTTAAATCCTCCTTTAACGAATGCGTTGTAATCGTTTGTACGATGAGAGAATGAGGCGTTGATGCTCATCGTTAAGCGGCTTACGGTAGGGTCGAATGTTGATAAAGTTGCTATCTCGGGAAGGACGTAGCGTTTTTGCCGCTCAACATATTTTTGCTTTATACTGCCGTCAATTACAATTCTTGATTTCGGAGATAAAAATATTTTAAGATTATTATTTAATAAATAATTGTTTTCGGTTCTCGATTCAATATTGTTGTTCACCCCGAAAGTTTCGGAAAGAGCCGGTTCGATAGGCAAGTAAAAATCTTTTCGCGCTTGGTCAAAACTTGCCGAAAGGGTATTCCGGAAAATTTGGGAATTTGCAGTCCTGATTTGAAAAAGCAAATTTCTCAGTGTGTTTTTTCTCGGGGAAATATCTTCATTGGAAAAATGAAAGCGTCCGTTAATGAACAAATTTTCATAATTTTGCTCTTTCAGATTTCCCTCTATTCCGTAAATCGGTCCCGTATCTTTTGTTCCTGCCTGACTGTTTTGTGAAATTCCCGCAATGGGAGTAATGTTAATTATTTTGGGAATTACAATTTTGGAATAAAACATTGCTTGGTTTACTTCGGCGGAAGAAATTGCGAGACGCTGATTATCATTATATGAACTTCTCTTTATTAACAAACCTGAAGCCAGCCAATTTGTTAACGAATAATCGGCAAATGTTTTTATCACATGCGAGGAACGATAACTCTGCTGTGTCGAAAAAAAATATGCGGCGGAAAATTTTCCGTCGATTGCAAAATTTATTTTTCCGAAATTTCCATTGAAAAAAAGGTCGTTTCTAAAATTCAATGTGTTAAGGTGTTTATCGGAAGATACTTTGATTCCGTTAAGTTTATTGGAGGGGAAAAAGTAATTGGAAGAATCTGAAATGCTCTGAGCATTTACGAAAATACTCAGAGCAAAAAATAAGAAAAAAAGAGCGGCGGTATTTCTTAAGTTTACTTTCAAAAACTAAATGAATGTCCTCTTTTTGGAATTTCAATATTATTAAAACCTATTCCTTCAAGGCTTTTCTTAAAGTCTTGCTGAACTTCATAATCGCCGTGGACAAGGAAAAACTTCTTTATTTTTTCACGATTGAATTTATCGAAGTAGCCGAGCATTTCATCTCTATCCGCGTGAGCGCTGAAGGAGTGAAGTACTTCAACTTGTGCGTTCAATTTATACTCGCTTCCGAATATTTTCACAATCTTTTCTTTATCCGTAATACGGCGTCCCAAAGTATATTCGGCGGAATAGCCGACAATCATAATGATTGTGTTGGGCTTTTCAATGTTATTGGCAAGGTGATGCAGAACGCGACCTCCTTCGCACATTCCGGATGCGGAGATAATTATCATCGGACCGCTCTGTTTGTTTAACGCCTTTGAAGATTGAACGTCGCGGATGTACGTCAGTTTTTCAAAACCGAATGGTGATTCACGCTCCATAATCATTTTTCGTGTTTCTCCGTCGAAGCATTCCGGATGTTGTTTATAAATATCGGTAGCGTTAACGGCGAGCGGGCTGTCAACGAAAACGGGGATTTCGGCGGCAAGTTTTTTATCAAAAATTTCACGTAAATAATAAACAATTTCCTGAGTTCTTCCCACACTGAAAGCGGGAATAATAATTTTGGATTTTTTCACTATTGCACGATTAATGATATTTATGAATTTCTTGACTACCTCTTCATTTTTATCGTTCAGCCTGTTTCCGTATGTGCTTTCGCTGATTAGTATATCGACGTCGGGAAGTTGTTCCGGATCGCGCAATATCGGACGATTTGTTCTCCCGATGTCGCCGGTAAATCCGATTGTGAATTTATTATCATGTTCGGTTATTTCAAGCAATGTCATTGCCGAACCGAGAATATGTCCGGCATCATAATAGGTGAAAGCAATATCTTTATTGATTCTGAATCTGTTGTGGTAGCCTAATCCGACGAAATGATCGAGTGATTTCATTGCATCGTCAACCGTGTAAAGCGGTTCAAAAGGTTTTTTCCCCTGTTCAATTCTTCTCTTGTTCACGAAGTAAACGTCATGTTCTTGTATTCGTGCGCTGTCCTCCAAAAGTATCCGGGCTAAGTCGCGGCTCGCGAAAGTACTGAAAATATTGCCGTTAAATCCTTTTTTCACCAAAGTGGGAATATTGCCGACATGGTCAATATGAGCATGTGAAAGAATTACGTGGTCGATCTCATTTGCATGGAAAATCGAATATTGGCGGTTAAGTTCAAAAGCTTCTTTCCGTTTTCCCTGATACATTCCGTGATCTAATAGTATTTTTGTGTTGTTTACTTCAATAAGGTGTGATGAGCCGGTTACGGTTCTTGCGGCTCCGACAAAAGTGAGTTTCATTGTTTCTCCGAAATAATTGTAAATTTAAAATAAATATATTTTAACTGAATATAAAAAAGAAATTTTGGATGAATAATATTTTGAAGAGGTGCGTAAAATGATCAAAGATAAAAGTAAAAAGACAAAAGTAAAAAAAAACGTCTTTGCGAGGAATGAAGTTTAGCGGAATGAGGAAGCAATCGCCGGTATGAAAATCTTCAGCTGAATATACCGGAGATTTCCGCGCCGCGTGTTTTAACATTGGCTAAAATATTAGTTCTTAAACCACGCTGCTCGCAATGATTGAAATACTTACCGCTAACTGCTGTCATTAGTCGTTAGGATTTGGATTTTTTCGCATGAATTTACGATAAGATAAATGAGAACTCGAATATATTACTGATTGCTTATTCTGAAATAGTGAGTAAATAAAAGAATATCAACATACTGAAAAATAAGGATGCAAAACGTTGGTACGTATTGCATCCATTACAAACTATTTTTCTTCAACTTTTTCTTTAAAATTAATCCCGTATTCCGCAAGTTTCGGGAGCACTTTAGTGTAAATTGCGGGATGGGTAGGAATGTGGCAGCCTCGTATTTGAAGTTCGTCCTTAAGTAACATCGTAGCTGCTAATGCTGCAGGTAAGCCGACGGTCTTCGATATTGCCGTAAATCCATTAGGCTCTCCGTAATTCACCATTAGCGAAGTATATCGTTTGGTTTTACCGTTGTCAAATTCTGCATCTATCTGATGCATTAAAACCACCATATCTTTTTCGCCTTCAGGCATTTTTAGTTTTCTTTTGAGTAAGTCCACTAAAACGTCGGCGGCTGTTGAAGGATTTCCGCCTATTTTCTCATCGGAGAATAAACCGAGCCAATCGAGCTTTCGCATAATTGTTCCGGTAGGATTAATCCCGAGTGAAGTCGCCACACGGTTTTTCAGCGCATTCCCCGATGAGTGCAGTCCGACAAACATCTCGGTAAACTCGGCATAAGTCATCTCCGATAGACCCGGAATATTCATTGTGTTATTCGGCATTCCCAATAAGATAATGTTTCTCCAAACCTCGCTCCAGCCCGGATAGCGGAGAGTTCCCCTTATCATTGTTTTAACGTTTGGCAAATCAAATACGTTGGTGTAAATTAATGAATCACGGTTCGGATATGCTTCCAATGTTCCCACGCCTTCAATTTCAACTTCCCAAGTGCGTCTAAAAACTTTTTGCTGTGAAAGGACTTTCTTCTTTCCGTTCTCGAGGTAAAGCGCTCCCGATTCGCCGGCTAAAACAACATTCATCGGATTCCAAGTGATGTAATATCCGAAAGGATTTAAGTTAGGAGAAGGCGCAGCAACAGCGCTGCCGTATGAAAGGAAGCCTGTAATTTCGCCTCCCGATTTTTTTACGCTTTCGATAACAGCCATTGCGGACATGTGGTCGATGCCCGGGTCCAATCCCATTTCATTTAGTATTAAAATGTTTTTCTTAATAGCTTCGTTATTCAACGCTTTAACACGCGGGTCGGTATAAGATGCGGTGATAACATGCTTGCCGAATTGGACGCAATCCAAAGCCACAGGATATTGAAAAACCGGTGCAAGTAAATTAAGTACGATGTCGGCTTCTTTAATAAGTGACTGACGAAATTCAATATCGTTCGCGTCAAATTGAATTGCCTGACCGTTCGGATGATTTGCAACGCGGCTTTCCGCCAGCTCAAGATTAAAATCGCAAACTTTAACAAACCAATTATTTTCCTTTGCTCGATCGAGCATAAAGGAGATCATGTAAGGTGCGCTTTGTCCCGCGCCGAGGATAAGAATGTTCTTCATAATATCTAACCTTATTTCAACATTAATAATAAATAACGTTTGAAAAATATGGAGAGGGTTAATAATAACAAAGCAAAAATGAAATCCTTTGAAAATTTAAGATTGATTTTTAGTTAAGTAATATTGAAGAGAGCGAAGCACTCAAAGATAAAAGACAAAAGTAAAAAGATAAAAGTTGAAAACAGCCCGTTATTACGATCTCGATTTAACGGGGGATGCAATCGGAAGCCGAAGCAATCTCATGGATAAAAAAATATTTGATGAATTTTCCGGAGATTGCTTTGCCGCTTGTTCTAATACTGACTAAAATATTAGTTCTCAAACCATACGGCTCGCAATATCTAAATTACTTACTGCTCACCTCTTTCATTAGTCGTTGGAATTCGGACTTTTTTTCACACTAAAAAATTATTTAGCCTTGTTTTTACCTTTAAGAATAGAATATTTTCCTATCTTTACGGGCGGGTTTTACCGATAATGTTCCAAATTATTTTTTGTAATAGGGAAAGTATCAGCAGAAAAGGTAGGTTAAATGAAAGAGACAATAATAAATATTTTTCTCATCATTGAGAATAAAAAAGTAACGGACATTGCCGCGAAAGCATATTCACGTTCCGGCAGCGATAATGAAAAGATTGAATTTCTAAAAACAATGGCAAAAGTTGATTTTGAAAACGCCGACCATTTCGGTGCGCCTGTCAACAAATTAGGAAAATTCATGTCTTACGGAAAATTTCATAAGTTGGAGAAAAGAGGGTTGCATTATCGATTGTTCGAATCTATTTTTTCTCATTATAATATGGGAGATGCGCCGCTGGTTTGTGTTACGCCGGTTGTTGACGGAAAGGTTCTATTTCAATAAAAAAAATAATAGTAAGGAGTTGTATGAAAAAATTAGTGTTGTTTCTCTTTATTTTTACTGCCGGTTCTATTTTTGCCCAAGCGGATAAAATTGTCGGAGATTGGCTTTTAACCAATGTTGTTATTAACGGTAAGACGAAAGATGTTTATAATACTTTCAGCTTTAAGAAAGACGGAAGTATGGAAACAATGGGAATTCTCTTAGGAACGTGGAAATATAATCCGAGTGACGGAACAATTTTATTTAACTCGAAATTCAGCAAAAAATTTAACGGGAAAGCGAAAATAGTAAAAGCCGGTGATGATGTTCTGGAAATGAAGAAAGATGGAACGATTATTCATTATCTTAAATTAGATGGGAAAAAGATTCTGGAAAATAATCGTAATTCCGGAATTGTAGGAACTTGGCAACAGGACAATGAGGGAAAGCAGACTTTCATAAAATTCGATTTGCCCGAAACTTTTACGGCTGTTACAACCGGAGACGGCTCGGTAGAAACCATAAATGGTACGTGGCTTTATTTCCCTGAAAATTCAACTCTCGTTATTTCGGCAATTTCCACTCGGTTCAGAGGGAAAAATATTGTTAAGAAACTTACAGATAAAGAGCTGACAATAGAAACAAATGAAGGAGAAGTTGCCGCTGCAAAAGTATTAGAAAGTCCGGTCATAGATTCGTTGAATTTTACTGTGGACGATTTGCCCGAAGAGGAAAACCTTTCCGCTTTGCCATGGCGGGATTTTGGCGAAATGGTAGAAAAACTCTCCGGCGTAAAGTTCTTAAGATACAGATATGGAGAATTTCTTCCTAAGGTAAACAACTTTGTTTATACGGAATGGATTAATAGAATTAAAGTAAATCCCGAAAAGCCGAGCGTTGAATTTACCGGTTTGCAGATTTTAGGTGCCGACACATCACAATTTTCACAAAAGTACAAAGACAACTTGCAGGAAAGCTACAATCTGTTTTTCCCGATGCCGGAATATTACAGATTCCGAATTACCGGACATGAAAAAATTAAAGTTCCCGCAGGGCAATTTAATTGTACTGTTGTTGAGGCTGCGGACGGTGATGATAAGTTCAAGCTCTGGATGATTGACGATTTGCCGGGAGTTTATGCCAAAATTATTAAGGTTACGAATCCATCTTTCAGCGGTAAAAGTTACACCGTTCAGGAATTGGAAGAGATTCATAAATAGAATAACGCCGTCGGAGAAATATTTTTTTCGGCGGTAAAATTTTTATAAAACGGAATGTAATCTGGTGCGTCATACTTTTTGCGTAAATGAAATTTGTCTTTTGTAATTAATGTTTATAGTTTAAAAGATAAAAACGGAATTTTATGGAAAAAAATACTACCGCTCAATTAACGGATAAAGAAATAAGGATGTGGGCGGCAATTACTCACTTTGCCGCGTTTTCATTTTTTGTACTCCCTTTCGGGAATGTTTTCGGACCGCTATCTATTTGGTTTCTTAAAAGGGAACACTCACCGTTTATTGATTTTCACGGAAAACAAGAAATAAATTTTCAAATCACTATGACTATTTACATGATTTTAGCGGCATTTTTAATAATCTTATTAATCGGTATTCCTATGCTTATGGCTTTTTACCTTCTTATATTTATCATTCCTATTATCGGTTCGGTGAAAGCATTGAACGGGGAATACTATTATCCACCGCTTACAATTCAGTTTATTAAATAACACATTTTTAAAAATTTGGTTTCGAGGAATTATGAGAAAGTTAATTTTTCTTTTTTTGATTTTTACATTCGCACTTTCTGCGCAGACTTACAAAAAGGTTGCAATTGATATTTCCGGCATTAATCAGTTAAAAACTTTAATAAAGCTCGGAGTAATTACAGATGCTCCGGTTTTCGGGAAGGATAAATCGTCGGTTGAGGTTTTTATTAATCCGGCACAGCAGAAAATTCTGGATGAGAACGGGTTTAATTATAATATTCTAATCTCGGATTGGAAAAAGTACTATGCTTCGCGTCCGAAAATGACGGAATCAGAAAAGAATCGCGCTAAGAGATATTCTTATCAAAAGTTCGGCGTAAAGGGATTTGATTTCGGCTCGATGGGAGGCTTTTTGACGGCGGATGAAGTTTATCAGAAGCTTGACGACATGTATGCAAATTATCCTAATTTAATTACACAAAAAGATACTCTCGGTGTTACTATTCTCGGCAACCCGATGTACTACGTTAAAATATCCGATAATCCTAATGTTGATGAAGGTGAGCCCGAAGTTTTTTATAATTCATTAATTCATGCGCGCGAGCCGGAAGCAATGATGCAGATGATTTATTTTATGTATTATCTTCTTGAAAATTACGGTACAGATCCGGAAGTAACTTATTTGGTAGATCATCGGGAAATGTATTTTCTTCCTGTGTTTAATGTTGACGGATACAAATATAATCAGCAAACCGATCCCAACGGCGGCGGAATGTGGCGGAAAAACAGAAGAACAAACTCCAACGGCTCGATGGGAGTTGACTTAAATAGGAATTGGGGCTATGAATGGGGATATGATAATGACGGCTCAAGCGGAACGCCTTCAAGCGAAACATACAGAGGAACCGCACCATTCTCAGAGCCTGAAACCGAGGCTGTTCGGGAATTTTGTAATGCGCATAATTTTAAATTAGCTCTTAATTACCACACATACAGCGACTTGCTTATTCTTCCTTGGGGATATATTCCCGAAGAAACTCCCGACTCGCTTTTATTCCGTGAATACGCCGCCGATATGACACAATATAACGGTTACACTTGGGGAATTTCAAGCGATATAATTTATGCTGTAAACGGAGCTGCCGATGATTGGATGTACGGCGAACAGATTGAGAAAAATAAGATTTATTCGATGACTACCGAAGTTGGGACTTCTTCAGACGGCTTTTGGCCTCCGCAGAGTAGAATTTATCCTCTTGCCGAAGAGAATGTTTTTCCTAATCTTTATCTTGCTTGGGCTGCCGGAGATTTTGTTAATATAGACGAAGTCGGTTTCTCATCGGAATATATTAACCCGGGCGAAACAATGAAGGTTGGATTTAAAGTTAAAAATAAAGGGCTTGGAAGCGCTTCCGGAGTGGTTGTAAATGTAACATCGCTTTCGGATTTTGTTACGGTTTCCGGTAGAACAATTTATATAGATTCACTTGCAGCGCGTTCAAGTTTCACGGTTCCGGATTCATTAATTATAAGCGTTTCGGCGGACTGCCCAATAGGGGAGAAACAAAATCTTCTTGCCGGAATTAGTCTTGACGGAAATGTTGTTTATTATGATACCGTTTCGTTTGTAGTCGGAACACCAACTGTTTTGTGGGAAGATACGACAAATGCAATAACCGATAATTGGACTCTGAGCAGTGATTATTCACAGCATTGGGATTTTACGACCTCATCCTACTTTTCACCTCCGACATCTATTACCGATAGCCCGAACGGTGATTACGGAAACGGTTCCAGCAATAAAATGACGCTTAAAAACGCAATCGATTTAACCGGTGTTAATGGAGCGTTTCTTACGTTTCACACAAAATGGGATATTGAAAATAACTGGGATGCCGGAAGGGTAAGAATATCAACGGATAACGGTTATACTTGGATAGATTTGCCGGGGCTTTACACTAATCCGGGCGCCGGACAAGGCGTTCAGCCTGCAGGAGTTCCCCTATACGATGGGAAAGAATCCGACTGGGTTGAGGAGAGAATTGACTTGTCGTCGTATTCCGATAAACAAATTAAACTCCGTTTCCAATTGGAATCCGATGGATGGGTAACCGGAGACGGCTGGTATCTTGATGACTTAAAAATAATGTATTACGATTCTATTCAAGTTTCGGTGGATGATGAAGTTGTTCCTAACAAGTTCAGTTTAGAACAGAATTACCCGAATCCGATCTCAAAAGGAGCTGCCGGAAATGCTTCCACGCTTATCAAATATTCAATCCCCGAAAATCTTAATGTGCGACTAAGCGTTTATAATATACTTGGAGAAGAGGTTGCAGTTTTAGTTAACGGAAGACAGGCGCGGGGGAAATATTCCGTGAATTTTAATGTCGGGAATCTTGCTTCGGGAATTTATTTTTACAAATTACAAGCTGGCGGTTATATTCAAAGTAAGAAAATGATTTTATTGAAGTAAGGTTTTTATTAGTCTGAAACGGACATTAGAACCATCCTGATGTCCGTTCCGGAATAAATTTTTAGTCTTTTCCAAACTCATCAAGAGCATTATATACCGGCACCATGTGCATTAATGCGGGTCCGCCGCTCATCAAAACAGCCTGAAAACCGGCTTTAATAATTTCATCTTTAGTTGCTCCCGCTTCAAGAGCATATTTTACATGAAGTGTAATGCACCATTCGCACTGAGTTGAAATTGAAAGTGCAACGTTAATTAGTTCCTTTTCTCTGTCCGTTAAAATCGGACCGCTTTTAGCTTTATCCATAAATTGAAAAAACGCTTTGCTTTCTTCCGGAGCATTTTCCATTAATCTGTTATTTATTTCCATTATTTCATGTAAGCGTTTTTCAGCATTTGTCATTGTATTTTCTCCCTTAATACTTTTTTGTTTATGAAATTTTACTTTAACATTAAATATATTTACATTTCGATAAATAACGAAAGGAAAAATGGAAGATTTATCACATCTTTTTCAGGTATTAAGCGATATTAACAGAATCAGAATAATTAAGATGCTGCAGGTGCGTTCATTATGTGTCTGCGAGTTAAGCGCAATTTTAGAATTGGCTTATTCAACCGTTTCAAAACACTTGTCGATATTGCAGAGCGCAGGGTTTATCTATAGTGAAAAGAGAGGGAAATGGTCATACTACCGTTTGCCTCAAAGTCCCGATAGTATTTACGTTTCATCTTTGCTGGCAAAAATAAAATTGTGGCTAAATGACGATGTGCGGATTTTATCCGATAAAAAAAGAGTTGAACTGAATACTACCGATGAGATTTGTGAAATTTAATATTTCTACTTATAACGAAATGAAAGCCGCTCCAACAAAAGGTCTGAAATGAAAATATTGATTCTCTGTACGGGAAATAGCTGCCGAAGTCAAATGGCTGAAGGTTTTTTAAAAAAATTTAATTCGGATATGTACGTTGTTTCCGCCGGTACGGAACCTTCTTCGGACGTAAATTCAACGGCAATAAAGGTAATGGCGGAAAAAGGAATTGATATTAGCGGCGAAAAACCTAAAAACGTCTCGAAATTTATTAATGACTCGTTTGATTATGTGATTACCGTTTGCGACGATGCGAATGAAACTTGTCCGGTCTTTCTCGGAGAAGTAAAGCATAGATTACATATAGGTTTTGAAGATCCTGCAAAATTTGTCGGCTCGGAAGATGAAGTACTTACCGGGTTCAGAAGAATCCGCGATGAAATAGAGGAAGAATTTGTTAAATTATATAAATCGGAGATTTCTCCCCGACTTAATAGAAATTCTTAAAATGAAATAATGAATTTTGTTTTCACTTGTGCAAAATTCTGCGGCTGATCGTTTTCACCTTTTGATAAAAAGAGATAATTCCCTTCAACTCCGATTGCAATAACTCTTGAGATTGCATAGAGAACTTCTCCGGTCAGTTTTATATTTCCGAGATATTCAGGGTTTACATCCGTAGTCGGGTCTAATTCCTCGAATTTCTTTTTAAGAGTTTTTTCAATAAACTTATCCGATACAATCGGGGCAACAACCTGCACGCCTCCGCCTATGCCCGCATTGATTTTTAATGAATTGACATTCAGTAAATTATATAGAGCAAAAACATTTATTCCTGCTCGAACCCAAGGCACGGTGTAACTGTTTGAAAAAAGAGTGTCAATGATATCACTGAAAGGAGGCAGTTGAGGAACAACTTCATAGTTGGCGTAATAAATATTATACTCCTTGTACGTGAAGTCCGCATCAATTCCAAATATAACTTTATTCCTTTCAAATCTGAGTTGTAAGCCTGCGTTGAAAGGATTAGCAACTTCATCTCGTGTAATATACGAAGGAGTTCCGTCGTTGAGAGAAAAATTTTGTTTGACAGCGGGGATTGTGTAATTATCAATGCCGGCGCTTCCGCTTACGGAAAAAGTCTGCCCGAAAAGATAAGAGGAAAAGAAGATGAGAGAAATCAGAAAATTTTTCATATTGTTATTCCATATTTTTGAATTTAATTTAACACTATTTTATAAAAATTAATTGAGCTGCGCTCAACTTTCTACCGGATATATTAATACATGAAACATAGTGAATTATATAATAAATTGGAATATCATTATCACGCCTTCGACCGAAGTAAAATTTCGCCTGATCCCCTTGAAGTTTTATATCGTTATTCTAACCCGAAGGATATTGAAATTATCGGATTGCTTTCTTCAATTTTTGCCTATGGAAATGTCAGACTAATCTTAAGAATACTCGGCAGCTTGGAATCGATTATCGGAAACAGCCCTTATGATTTCGTGAAAAATTTCAACTACCGAAAGGATAAAAATTTATTTAGCGGAATTCATTACAGATTTTATACGGAACTTGATATTGCAAATTTGTTTCGGCTTTTGCACTTAGCCGTTTCGGAGAACGAATCGCTTGAAAACCTTTTCCTAAGGGGGGATAATGATACTGAAAGAAACATTAAAGAAGGAATTAATAATTTTTCAAGATGGTTTATTTCAAAATGTAATAGGATGAATTGCGGTTCAAACGGCATCCGCTTTATGTTTCCGTTGCCGGAAAAAGGGAGCGCCGCTAAACGATTTAATCTTTTTCTTCGATGGATGGTGCGAAAGGATGAACTCGATTTCGGATTGTGGCGAGGTGTGGAAAAATCCCGACTTGTAATTCCTGTTGATGTTCATATTGCCAGAATTTCCAGACGGATCGGTTTAACCGGTAGAAAAAACGTGAGCTGGAAGATGGCGGAGGAAATCACTGAAAAGCTCAAAGCTTTTGACCCGAACGATCCGGTAAAATATGATTTTGCTCTTTGTCATATCGGTATGAGGAAATTGGAATTTTGAAAACAATACAATGAAGTCTCTTCCGTTCTACTTTTCACGTTCTTTTACCATTTCCAGCAGATACGCTTTAGCGGCATCATAAGTATTCTCAATTTTTCCATCAAGAATAGCTTCTTCAATTTTCGATTTAATTATTCCCACTTCCTTGGAAGGTTTTAAACCGCAGATTTTCATTATCTCGTCACCGCGGACAGGGGACTGGAACGCGCGGAGTTTATCCTTTTCGCGCACGTCCTGAACTTTCTGCATAACAATATTGTAATTGTTAAGATAGCGCGCAACCTTTTTCATGTTTTTGCTGGTGATGTCGGCGCGGCAGAGTGTTATTAAATCGTCAAGGTCGTTGCCGGCTTTTACAATTAAGCGTCTGATTGCAGAATCCGTTACCGTTTCGGAAACAAGCGCAATCGGGCGCAAGTGTAAACGTACAAGGTTTTCAACATACTGCGCATAAGTTAAGGGGAATTTCATCCGCTTAAAAATCGGCTTTACCATTCTTGCGCCAAGCTCTTCATGACCGTGGAAAGTCCAGCCTGTTCCTTCAACAAATCTTTTGGTTGCCGGTTTTGCCACATCGTGAAGAAGCGCCGCTATGCGCAGCCAAAGGTTATCGCTCACTCGCGCTACATTATCAACGACTTCGCATGTATGAAAAAAAACGTCTTTGTGATGAAAATCTTTTCTTTGCTCAACTCCCGATAGATTAGCGATTTCAGGGAAAACAATTTCAAGGACTCCTGTTTCGAACATTAATTCCAAACCGACGGAAGGTTGTGGGGCTGACATAATTTTCAAGAACTCATCGGTTATTCGTTCCTGTGTGATTATTTCCAAGCGCTTTTTGTTTTCAATAATTCCTATCTTTGTTTTTTCTTCAATTGTAAAATTTAGCTGAGTAGCAAATCGAATAGCGCGCATAATCCTCAGAGGGTCGTCGGAAAAAGTAATTCCGGGATCCAGCGGAGTACGAATCAGTTCCTTTTCCAAATCCGCCAAGCCGTTAAAATAGTCGATTAGCTTCCCAAAGTCCGATGAACCGACAGAAGCCGCGATAGAGTTAATTGTAAAATCTCTTCTTTTAATATCGTCTTCAAAAGTCCCGACCTCTACAATAGGGTTTCTGCTTTGACGATTGTAAGATTCTTTTCTCGCTCCGACAAATTCAAGATTTAACGAGCCGTAACGAAAATGGGCTGTTCCGTATGTTTTAAAAATGTTCACTTGTTCAACGCCGAGTTTTTCGGCAAGGCGGTTTGTAAATTCGGGTCCGTCTCCCAGCACCATGAAATCCATTTCGGATAAAGGGCGCTCGCGTTCAATAAGTACGTCTCGTATAAATCCGCCGACGAGAAAAATCGGCATTCCGAGTTCATCCGAAGTTTCCTTAAATTCTTCCCAAAAGGAATATTCTTTTAATTTATTCTTTAATTTTTTTTCTGCTTCGTTTATTGTCATTCTAAATTTTTCCGTTATTATCTTATTACAATTTCATCAGCCATAGTGCGGTTCTCGTAAAACCACTTTATTTCTTTCTTCAATTTTAGCACTAAGAAAATATTTAATGTACAATCATTACCATTTAATTTTTTAGAGTAATATTTTGCTCGATTAAAATCAATCTTTCTTAAAAAATATTTTGCCAATAAATAATTGGTTTGCGGAGCAAAAGTTTTTTCCTTGTCCGGTAACAAGTTAATTAATTCGTAATATTTTGAGTAGGGAATTAATCCTCGTAGGAAAATCTCATCTTCGGTTTTCTCAAAAAGTTTTTTCAAAAGTAGGAATTTACCACGTCCGTTCAACTTCAAATACTCTGCTGCCGAATTGTTATGCTGCTTAATAAGCGCAAGAAAGAGTCGGGACATATCCCGATAATAAAAGAACGGGGAAGAACTTTTCAGATTTAGAAGAACTTCCCGCGCGCTATCCTGCTCGCCGTTTAAAATATAAACTTGCGCCAGCAACATTTTAAAACGAAGTTCAAACGAGGAATTATACATTCGCGGTTTAGCCGTTTCGAGAAGAGTTAATGCACCTTTCTTGTTATCGCTTTCGAGCAAGGCATTTGCAAGTCCGAAAAGCGCTTGCGGTTTATTGTAGTGATAATATAAGTCGGAATAAATTTCTTTTGCATCGCTATATTTTTCTTTTTTTAACAAGTCTTTGGCGCGCTGTAATTCTTCGGCAGCGTAATGACGGCACTTTCTATTAAACACGGACTTACTGCCGAGTAAAATTTTTGTTAATTGAGGAGCGTCGGCAACCTTAATGGAATCGAGGCGGCGCTTAAATTCCGTCTCTGCAGATGTAAAGCTTTTCCCGTAAATTTCCGAAAACTTGTTAGTTTTGTAGTATTCTCTAAATTTATTGAACCCATATTCATTAATCAAATATTGCACAAAAGCGCCGGCAAAGAGATATCCGAAAGCCGGAGAACTACCGAAGAAACGGAAACCGGAAAATAGGTTCTCCAAATTGATTTCGATTCCGCTTTTGTAAATTAGAGCCGCTACCTTGTCAACCGGATAATTTAGAATATCGTTCTCCGCCGCAACGGCAAAGCCTTCAATAAGGGCGGGGTTAAAATCCGCTGCCAGCTTTGTAAATCCTACTCCGAAATTTGCGGAAACGGCATGTGCCAATTCATGCTTGATTGTCGAGACTGACGTGTTGCGCTCGATAAAAACCGAGCGTTGCCAAGGCTTTGAAACATCCGCTGCCGCGCTTCCGAAAAGTTCAGCTTTTTGTTTATCATCCGAATAGAGAAAAGAATTGATTGGCGAAAGATTGTTAATTCCGGTGAATTTTTTTATTTCGTCAAGGAGGAATTTTTCTTCCATGGTTTTATAAATAATTTCCTTTTTCTTAGCGGGATAGAAAAAACGCATCTGCAATTCAGGGAGTTCCGAGTAAATAAAAGTCTCCGTATTTAAGCGTGCGGCGTTTGTATCGAAACCGAGCGGCGGTTTGAGAAAAACCAGAAAGAATAAATACAAGCCTAATCCAATTGCAAGCGCCTTGAGATTGTAATACTTTGAACTCAATAAATAGAAGGCTGTGAAAATTATTAGAATAACAATTCGATACAAAATTAACTTTTCAGTAATCGGGATAAATTCATCATAAATAGTTCCGGGGAAATATCCGAGAAGAGGAGAGTAAGAATATATTTGAGGATAATAATAAATTTCAATTAACGGGATAATTAGCAGCGTTAAGGTTGAGAATAAGAAGAATAGTCTTTTGCGGCGTATTCCGATTCTCATTAGAGAGGAGGCGAACAATATCGCGTAGAGAAATGAGAAGAATGAGAAAACAAGATAATATTTTACGCCGAAGCTGAAAGGGCATAGAGAGCCGATATTGAAGAGAAACGAAACTAAGACCGGAACAAATACAAACAGCATTAACGGTAACAACCCGGATGAAATAATATTATATAAACCGCACTCATCCTTCCTCATCCCTTTGCAGAAATTTATTATCAAGAATCCGCCGCCAATCCACAATAGGACAGAATTAACAAGGGCAAATTCATATCCGAATTCCGAGGTTAAAGGTGCAAACTGCAATAAGACGTTAACGGCAATCAAGAGAAGGAAAATCAGCAGCTCGCCTTTGTTTATTCTTCCGAAATTCAAATTAATATTCTTCCGTTTTTACTCGTTTGATGTCGGCATTTAACGCTTGCAGTTTCAGCTCAATCTTTTCATAACCTCTGTCGAGGTGGTAGATTCGCAGCACCTCGGTTTTCCCTTCGGCTGCCAAACCGCCCAGCACTAATGATGCGGAGGCGCGTAAGTCGGTTGACATTACTTTTGCGCCTTTCAGTTTTTTAACGCCTTGAACCATTGCAATATTTTCGGTAAGATTAATTTTAGCTCCAAGCCGTCTTAACTCAGGGACGTGTTTGAATCTGTCGAAGTAGATTCTATCGGTTACTTGCGAATTTCCTTCCGCGAGGGTCATATATGCAAGCCATTGCGCTTGTAAATCAGTGGGAAAGCCCGGATAAACCGCTGTCGCTACATCTACCGGTTTTATTGATGTTGCTTCGGCATCTACAATTATGCTGCTTTCGGAGAAAAAGATTCGGACGCCGCTTTCTTTTAATTTGTCGTAGAGGATGTCGAGGTGATTGATGTTTCGGTACTCAACTTCGATTTTGCTTTTGGTAATAGCAGCGGCAATCATCAATGTTCCGGCTTCAATTCTGTCATCTATGTTTTCACATTCAATAGGATGTAATTCTTCAACGCCTTCTATTTCGAGGGTTTTAGTCCCGATGCCGTTTATTTTTGCGCCCATCTTCTTTAACGATTCGGCGAGAAGAGTAACTTCCGGCTCGATAGCCGCATTTGAAATTAAAGTTGTTCCTTTTGCAAGAACAGCCGCCATCATGGCATTTCCTGTAGCTCCGACAGATGAAACATCGAAGATAATTTTTGCTCCGCTTAATCTTTTGGTTTTGCCTATAATATAACCTTCTTCCAAATCAAGCTGGGCGCCGAACTTCTTCATAGCTTCGAGATGAAGATTAATAGGACGAGGTCCCCAAGCGCATCCGCCGGGAAGCGAGACTTTTGCATATCCGTATTTTGCAAGAAGCGGACCGAGTACGTAGATTGAGGCTCGCATTTTTTTCACATGTTCGTAGGGGGCTTCTTGAGAAGTAATGTGAGTAGTGTCTAAATGCAATCTGTTATTACTAAATTCCGTTTCAACTCCGATGTGAGCCAATAATTTTTTCATCGTAAAGATGTCGTTTACTTCGGGAACATTTGTGAAAACATTCTCGCCGTTGTTCAATAATGATGCGGGCATTAAAACTAAAGCGGAGTTTTTTGCTCCGCTGACTTTTACACTGCCGGATAATTTTTTGCCGCCGTGTATAATAAATTTTTCCATATTCTCTTTTTTATTTTGTCTTAGGATTTACCTTTAATATTGTTCCGTTTCCCCCCGCTATCAATAGCTTGCCGTCTTTTGTCAAATAAAAATCATTTAAAGGATAAAAAAGTTTCGACGAAACCGATTTCCAGCTCAAACCGCTATCCTTTGAAATCAGAATTACGCCGCGCTTACCAACAGCAATAACCGTAATGTTATCGATGAACTTGACTCTGGTTAGCGACATTAAATTTTTCGTCGGAGTAGGCTTCCAGCTTTTAGCTCCGTCGTTTGAAATCCAGATGTTTTCTCCTCCGCCGACGGCAATGGCATAATCGGGATTTTTGAATGAAACCGATTTTAAGTATCCGGAAGAATTCAACTCAATTTTCTCCCAACTCTTGCCGGTATCGGTAGTGCGCAGAACCGTTCCGTTCCAACCGACAACTACGCCGAGGTTTTTGTCGGGAAATTCAACGTCGTAAAGAACGTTATCGGATACATTCTTAATTCGGTACCATGTCCTTCCGCCGTTTTCCGTTCTGAAGATTGCACCTTTGCTTCCCACAATTATTCCAATGTCTCCGTCAATAAAGGTAATATCAAAAAGTGAAGAAGAAGTCTGAAAAGGAACTAACTCGGCGGTTTGGAATAAATCATTGGTTTTTACAACAGTTCCGTTTTGTCCCACGACAAAGCCGTTTCCGTTGTTGAATATAAAGCTGGAGTAAAGGTTGTTCTTCTTAAAAATATTTGTAGAATCTTTTTCTAATAGAGAAACCTCCTGCCAAGTTTCGCCTCCGTCTATCGTACGAATGAACAGACCGGAATCGGCAAGAGCAAATCCGATATTTTCATTTACAAATTCAATGTGATTGAAGTTTAGTTTTGTGCCGATATTAATTTTTTCGATTGATTCGAAATTTAATTCACCGCCCGATTTGAAAAAATTGTTCAGATTATATTTTTCAAGCTTAATTAAATCGGGACTTTTTATTATTCCGTCAACCTGACTTACAATTAACTTGATAACAAGCAACAGAACGATAATTATTGATGAGAAAACCGCAATTGGGACTACTTTGTTTTTTTTCTTTTTCTTAAGCGCGTATGCCGCGCCCACCGGACTGTGCGACTTTAGTTTTTCAAACTTAACAATATCAATGTAAAACTCCTTACAGTCTCTGTATCTTTCATCGGGATTCTTTGCGAGCGCTCTGGCAACAATTTCATCAACTACCGGAGGAATATCGGGAAATCGTGTGTGAATAATTGGAGGAGCTTTTTTTGTATGAGCTTCCAAAACCTCGAACTCGCTATCTCCCATAAAAGGAGGATCGCCGGTTACCATTTCATAAAAAGTGCAGCCGAGTGCGTAAATATCCGTTTTGTGTGTAACATTGCTTCCCTTAATTTGTTCGGGACTCATATAAAAGGGCGTGCCGACTTTTGCTCCGGTTCTGGTAACGGATGAATCGTCAAACATGGATTT
>CAYLYR010000012.1:20944-21321 GCA_964387835.1 uncultured Melioribacter sp. | reverse complement strand
ATTTTCATCAGATTTTGGTTTAAGATATTTATCGACGTCCATCCCGAATTCCAAATTATAATTTTTTACAATTTCGGATAATTCGGCAAGGGATTTTCTACCGAAGTTGCGGAATTTAAGCAGCTCCGATTCGTTTTTACTAACTAATTCCCCTAACGTCTTAATATTTGCCGTTCTCAAACAATTATGAGAACGCACACTCAATTCCAAGTCGTCAACACTTGTTAATAGTTTCTTTCGTGTCGAATCGAACTCGGCGTCGTGTTCCGGCTCAGCGATTGGTTCTTCCTGTTCCAAATCGAAATTAACAAAGAGATTAATATGCTCTCTTAGAATAATGCCGGCATTCGACAATGCGTCTTCCGCTGTCATCGCAC
>CAYLYR010000012.1:0-20934 GCA_964387835.1 uncultured Melioribacter sp. | reverse complement strand
GAACCATCGGTTGTAATTTCCAACGTTAATTTTTCAAACTCGTTGCTTTCACCGATTCTAACATTTTCAACATGATAGTTCACTTTTTCAATCGGAGTATAAATTGAATCTATCGGAATAATACCAATTGTTTGGTCTTCAATATGCTGTGAATTACCGGGCACATATCCTTTACCAAGTCCGAAGCGAAGCTCCATAGTAAATTTAGCGCCTTCGTTCAGCGTAGCAATATGATGGTCTTTATTAAGAATTTCTATATCCGAACAAGCTTCATCCAAATCGCCGGCGGTAAGTTCGTGAGGTCCCGTAAAGGATACTTCAAACTTTCCGCTTCTTTTTTCGGCTGCTTTCATCTTAACTTGTTTGAGATTCAATATTATTTCGGTAACGTCTTCTACAACGCCGTCCACAGTGCTGAATTCATGAAGAACTCCGTCAATTTTAATTGCAGTAAAAGCAGCGCCGGTTAAGGACGATAACAAAACTCTTCTGAAAGCATTTCCGAGAGTTACTCCAAAGCCCCTTTCCAAAGGCTGTACCGTAAATCTGCTGAAAGTTTCCGTAGCGCTTGCTTCTTCAAGAATAACGTGCTCGGGCATTTTAATATAAGTTAAACTCATTTATTTCCTCTTTATTTAATCTTACTTCGAATACAACTCAACAACAAGTTGTTCATTTACATTCAACGGGATATCTTCTCTTGCAGGTATCTCATTAAAAGTGCCGGAAAGTTCAGCTTTGTTAACTAAAAGCCAAGGATAAAGATTATCTTTGGTTCTACGAAGCGTATCATGGATAATATCCATTTTTTTGCTTTTATCATTAACTGAAACAATGTCGCCGGCTTTTAATAAATAAGAAGGAATATTAACGACTTTCCCATTTACAAGGAAGTGTTTATGAATAATCATTTGGCGCGCAGCTTTTCTCGACGGAGCAAAACCGAGACGATAAACTACGTTATCCATTCTTCTTTCCAGTAATTTTATAAGGTTTTCACCCGTAACGCCTTTTTGTCTATTGGCTTTTTCAAAATATGTACGAAATTGTGTTTCCAAAACTCCGTAAACTCTTTTAATTTTTTGTTTTTCACGAAGCTGCACTCCGTATTCGGAAAATTTCATTCTTCTTCCGGTTCCGTGTTCACCGGGAGGATAATTTTTAATTTCCAACGGACATTTTTCGGAATGACATTTACTTCCTTTTAAAAACAATTTTTGTTTTTCTCTTCTGCATAATTTACAAACAGGACCAGTGTATCTCGCCATCTAATATTCTCCTAATTAAACTCTTCTTTTCTTCGGTGGTCTGCATCCGTTGTGCGGAATCGGTGTAATATCTCTGATAGACATAATCTGCAAACCTGCCGTATTTAATGCTCTAATTGCGGCTTCACGTCCGGAACCGGGACCTTTAACATAAACATCCACTTTTCTAAGTCCGAGATCGTATGCTTCTTTTGCCGCGCCTTCTGCCGTTACCTGCGAAGCAAACGGAGTATTTTTCCTTGAACCTTTGAATCCGTTTTTACCTGCCGACGACCATGAAATAGTATTGCCGTAAATATCCGTAATTGTTACAAGCACATTATTAAACGATGCTTTTATATGAGCAACTCCATTCGCATCAACGTGAATTTTTTTCTTCGTCTTTTTCGTAGTCTTAGCCAACTCTAAACTCCTTGATTAAATTATTACTACTTAACTGCCTTTTTCTTACCTGCAACAGTTTTTCTTCTTCCTTTACGTGTCCTTGAATTTGTCTTAGTTCTCTGTCCGCGGACAGGCAATCCTCTACGATGTCTCAAACCACGATAAGTGCCGATATCCATCAAGCGTTTGATATTTTGTTGAATTTCACTTCTCAATGCTCCTTCAACCTTGAAGTTATCCATCATCACGGTTCTGATTTTTGCAATTTCTTGCTCAGTCAAATCCATTATTTTCTTTTCCGGATCAACATTTGCTTTTGTCAGAATTTCCATTGCAGTGTGCCTGCCAATTCCGTAAATATAAGTTAATCCGATAAATGCTTTCTTATTCTTGGGTAAATCAATTCCTGCTATACGAGCCAATTCAAAACCTCCTGATTTCTTTTAACCTTGACGTTGTTTATGTTTTGGATTTTTACAAATTACCATTACAACGCCGTTTCTTTTAATTACTTTGCAATGCTCGCAAATTTTCTTTACTGATGCACGTACTTTCATATCATTTATACCTATAAGTTATCCGACCTTTACTTAAATCATAAGGAGACATTTCAATTGAAACTTTATCTCCAACCAATATTTTGATAAAATGCATTCTCATTTTACCTGAAACATGCGCAATAATTTCATGCCCATTATCTAACTTAACTCTAAAATGAGCGTTTGGCAACGTTTCGGTTACCACACCATCTACTTTTATCGCTTCTTGTTTCGCCATTATACTCTACTCAATATTTCCGGTTTTCCATCGATTATTGCAAGCGTGTGCTCAAAATGCGCTGATGGTTTTCCATCGCCGGTAATAATCGTCCAACCGTCATTTTTAACTTTTACTCGCCACGTTCCGAGATTAATCATCGGCTCGATAGCGATTGTCATTCCGTTTTTTATTAACGCTCCGGTATTCTTTCTACCGAAATTCATAATTTGCGGATCTTCATGTAACTCTCTTCCTACTCCGTGTCCGCATAAATCTCTTACAATACCAAATCCGTATTTGCCGACGTACTCTTCAATTGCATGACCAATATCGCCGATTCTGTTTCCCACTTTGGCTTGGTCAATTCCAGCATATAAAGCCTTTTCGGTTACATCCATCAGAACTTTTTTCTCATCCGATATTTTCCCGATAGCAACCGTTAATGCCGCATCTCCGTAATATCCGTTTTTAACGGCTCCGGTATCAATAGAAATTATATCGCCGTTTTTTAAAGCTCTTTCCCCGGGTATTCCGTGAACAACTTCTTCGTTTATCGAAGCGCATATTGTTCCGGGAAACGGTAAATCGCTTCCTTGAGGGTACCCTTTAAAAGCAGGTACTGCTCCACAGCTTCTGATATAATCTTCCGCTATTTTGTCAAGTTCCCAAGTAGTTACGCCTTCTTTAGCATGCGCTTTACAAAGCTGTAAAGTTTCCGCAACTATTTTAGCGCTTTCTCTTATTAAATCAATTTCTTTTTTTGTTTTAATAATAATCAATTGGGCGCCTACTTCCGACCTTTCATTTTACCGGATTTCATAAATCCATCGTAATGTCTCATCAAGAGATGGGATTCGACTTGCTGCAGCGTATCCAATGCAACTTGTACAATAATCAACAAGCTTGTTCCGCCGAAGAATCTCGCGAAACTACCGGATACTCCCATTCTTGATACAAATGCCGGTAAAATTGCGATAATTGCGAGAAAGATTGAACCCGGTAATGTAATCTTTGTTAAAATATTATCAATGAACTCTGATGTTTGTTTCCCCGGACGAATACCCGGAATAAATCCGCCTTGCTTCTTCATGTTTTCAGCAACATCTTGAGGATTAAAAGCTATTGCCGTGTAAAAATACGTAAAGAAAATAATCATTAATGCATATACAAACGAATATGTAAACGAAGTATATTGCAAATATCCCGATAAACTCTGCAAAAATTCGCTATCAGGGAAAAATGATAAAACCGTACTCGGAATAAACATTATTGCTTGTGCAAAAATGATAGGCATTACGCCGGCAGTATTTACACGAAGCGGAATATATTGCGTTACTCCACCGTAAACTTTACGTCCTACAACACGTTTTGCGTATTGAACCGGAATTCTTCTTGTTCCGTCAGTTACCAATACAATTCCGGCAACGATAAAGAATAACAGAATAAAAATAACTATCTCAATTACCAAATTCCTTTGCCCAGCCGCGAGAAGACGATATTCGTCTAACAAAGCATAAGGTAATCTATCGATAATTCCGATTGTAATTATTAATGATATACCGTTTCCGATTCCGCGATCCGTAATCTGTTCACCGAGCCACATCATAAAAATAGTACCGGCTACAAGAAGCGTAATCGTAGTCATTGTCCAGAAAATACCTTGAACTTCCGGTGGAATAATCGATATTCCGTTAATATTAATATTCTTAAGATGTATTGTTACACCCCAAGCTTGAAATGCGGAAATAAGAACCGTTCCGTATCTCGTCCACTGTGTAAGTTTTTTCCTTCCTTCTTCACCTTCATTCTGAAGTTTCTGAATTGAAGGAACAACAGCTCCCAACAACTGAAAAATAATCGAGGAACTGATATAAGGCATAATACCAAGCGCAAAAATAGCGGCATTCGAGAATGCGCCTCCTACAAACAAATCGTACAGACCGAAAAGGTTGTCAGAGGTTTTGTTCGCCATTGCCTGAGATAACAGGTGATGATCGATACCGGGCAATGTTATGTGAGCGCCGATACGAACAATAACGAGAAGTCCCAACGTGTAAAGTATTCGTTGCCTTAACTCATGAATCTTAAAAATATTTCTGAAAGTTTCTTGTATTTTTCCCATTAATCTACAATCTCTTTAATAGTTCCACCAGCAGCTTCAATTTTTTCTTTTGCGCTTGCACTGAATTTATGCGCTTCTACTTCCAATTTTGCCGTTAATTCACCGTTCCCGAGTATTTTGAACGGCGATGCGGCTTTGGAAATCAATCCATTTTTGTAAAGAACAACCGCATTAACTTTGTTATCTTCCAACTTATTGTTCTCAGCTAATTTTTGTAATGAAGATACATTAACCGCTTGATATTCTACGCGGAAAATATTTTTAAATCCTCTTTTCGGGACTCTTCTCTGCAAAGGCATCTGACCGCCTTCAAACCATGCGCGATGTTTAAATCCGGATCTGGAACCTTGTCCGTTCATTCCGCGAGTTGCAGTACCGCCGCGTCCCGAACCTTCTCCTCTTCCGATTTTTTTTCTCTGTTTTCTTGCGCCTTCGGCGTATTTCAAATTACTTAAGATATCCATTTAAGCCTCATCTTCTTCAATTTCTTCAAACTTAACCAAATGCTGTACTTTATTTATCATTCCTCTAATCTGCGGAGTATCGTTTTTAATAGTTACGTAGTTCGGTCTTCCTAAACCTAACGCTTCAATCGTTCTCTTTTGATCTTTCGGTCTGTCAATAATACTTCTTGTTTGCGTAATCTTTAATTTCTTAGCCATCTAATCACCTCGTTTAGGAATTAAACAATTCTGTTACTGTCATATTTCTTCTTTTTGCCATAGTATTTGCATCAACCAAGCTCAACAAACCGTTAAGTGTTGCCTTAACCTGATTATGAGGATTACTGGAACCGAGTGATTTTGTCAAAACATCCTGAACGCCTGCCAATTCCAATACCGCACGGACTCCGCCGCCGGCAATAAGTCCCGTACCTTGAGAAGCCGGTTTAAGAAGTACTCGTCCGGCGCCGTATTTACCAATAATCTGATGAGGTAATGTTCCTTTAATTACGGGAACTTTATAAACGTTTTTCTTAGCATCATCAATTCCTTTAGAGATTGCATCAGTTACTTCGTTAGCCTTACCTAATCCCACACCGACATGTCCGTTACCATCGCCAACGACAACAATAGCATTAAAGCTGAAACGGCGTCCGCCTTTAACAACCTTAGCTACTCGATTTATGTGTACAACCTTTTCTTTCAATCCGTCAAGTATCGTAACTTTTTTAGATCTCAATTTCTTTCTCCATTATTTCTATTCAACTTTTCAAATCTTAGCTGCCGGGAGAGGATTCGAACCTCTGCAGACGCCTCCAAAGGGCGTAGTCCTACCATTAGACGACCCGGCAGTTAACTAAAATTTCAATCCTGCTTTTCTTGCTCCATCGGCAACAGCTTTCACTCTACCGTGATATCTGTACCAACCTCTATCAAAAACCACTTCTTTAATACCGGCTTCCAAAACTTTTTTACCTACAAACTCACCAACAATTTCAGCTCTCTCAATTTTACTTTTAGCTTCTTTTAATTGTTCGGCAACTTCTTTAGATAAAGTAGAACCGGCAACTAATGTTTTACCGGCTGAATCATCAATAACTTGAGCATAAATATTATTCAAGCTTCTGTAAACAGAAAGTCTCGGTCTTACTGAAGTACCCTGAACTTGTACTCTAACTCTCTTTTGTGCTCTTTTTCTATTCTTAAAAACTCTTTTCTGCATCTTTATCTAACTCCTTTATTTACCGGCGGCTTTACCAGCTTTTCTGATAATTACTTCATCACTGTACTTAATTCCTTTACCTTTGTAAGGTTCCGGTTTTCTGAAAGAACGAATCTTGGCGGCAACGTTTCCCACCAATTCCTTATCGGCTCCGCTGATTGTAATCTCTGTCGGATTTGTAACTTCAATCTTTATCTCTTTCGGAGGGATGAAGAATATCGGGTGCGAGTAACCAACATTAAGCAATAATCCGTTAGGCTTAAGTTCTGCACGAAATCCAACGCCGACGATTTTTAAACTCTTCTTAAATCCTTCGGAAACACCGGTAACCATATTCTGCAATAAAGCTCTTGTCAATCCGTGTAATGCACGATTTGATTTCTGATCATTTGGACGGGTAACTACAAGTTCGTCTCCTTCGGCTTTTACTGTAATATTAGGATGAGCATTCATTGAAAGCTCGCCTAATTTACCTTTGATGGTAACTTCCTGTCCGGATATTTTTACATCCACATCTTTGATATTTATCGGTTTCTTACCTATTCTCGACACTTTTCTACCTCTTAAATTTTTACCAAATGTGGCAGATTACTTCTCCGCCGACACCTTTTTCACGTGCTTGTTTATCTGTTAGCAAACCATTTGATGTTGAAATTATCGCAATGCCTAATCCGTTTAATACTCTCGGAATCGAATCGCTCGATACGTACTGACGCAATCCGGGAGTACTGATTCTTTTAAGACCTTGAATTGATGATACGTCATCAATATACTGTAAGTATATTTTTAACACGTTTTGCTTATTATCTTCGATTACTTCGTAATCCGTAATAAAATTAGTCTCTTTCAACAATTTGGAAATTCCTTCTTTCATCTTTGAAGAAGGCATCTCAACGAATTTTTTTCTGGCTTTAACAGCGTTTCTTATTCTAGTTAAATAATCAGCTATCGAATCTGTAACTGGCATTTATTATCTCTCCTAATTCTCGTTTACCAACTTGATTTCTTTAAGCCCGGTATTTCGCCTTTGAGCGCCATTTCTCTCAGCACTAATCTCGAAACTCCAAACTTTCTGTAATAACCTCTCGGGCGACCTGTCATCTGACATCTGTTTCTTAATCTGACAGGAGAAGAATTAAGCGGTAATTTTTGTAATCCTTCCCAATCTCCCTTTTCTTTTAATTCTTTTCTTTTCTGAGCATACTTTTTAACCATTGCTGCTCTTTTTTCTTCTCTAGATATTAATCCTTTTCTTGCCATAAGTTTTTTATTACCTTAATTCTTTTTCTTAAAAGGAACGCCGAATGCTAATAAAAGTTCGTAAGCTTCTTTATCCGTTTTGGCTGAAGTTACGAATGTAATATCCATTCCTAAAACTCTGTTGACTTTATCAATATTTATCTCCGGGAAGATAATATGCTCTTTAATACCAAGAGTATAATTTCCTCTTCCGTCAAATGCTTTGTCGGGAATTCCTCTAAAGTCCCTTACTCGAGGAAGCGCCGTCGAAATTAATCTATCGAGGAATTCGTACATTCTTTCGCTTCGTAAAGTTACTTTAGCTCCGATTTTCATCCCTTCTCTTAACTTAAAGTTAGAGATTGATTTTGTAGCTCGTCTTATCGAAGGTTTTTGTCCGGTTATTGTAGTAAGAGCCGTTAAAGCTTCATCTAATATTTTAGAGTCCTGCACAGCGCTACCTACACCCATATTTACAACAATCTTCTCAAGGCGAGGAACTTCCATCACATTTTTATATCCAAATTTTTCTTCTAACTTAGAGATAATTTCCTCTTTGTATTTAGTCCACATTCTCGGAGTAATTTTCTCTTCAGCTACTTGTTTTACTTCTTCCGTTTTACTTTTTTTCTTTGCCATTGTTACAAAACCCTAAAATTTATGACAACATTTCGTTACTTACTTTAGTAATTCTTACACTCTTTCTCTTGCCTGTCTTATCATCCACAATCACCTTATAACCAACTCGCGTTTTCTTATTAGTCTTAGGATCAACCAGCATAACATTCGAAGCATCAATCGGCATTTCTTTTTCAATAATTCCGCCGTTCGGATATTGCTGGTTTGGCTTTGTGTGACGTTTTCTAATATTAACGCCTTCGATAATCACTCTGTTCTTTTTCGGAAATACCTTCAAAATTTTTCCGGTTTTCCCTTTGTAGTTACCTGCAACTACTATCACATTATCGTTCTTTTTAACTTTCATTGTTCATCCTAAATTTTTAAAGCACTTCCGGCGCTAATGAAACAATCTTCATAAATTTCTTATCTCTAAGTTCTCTGGCAACCGGGCCAAAGATACGCGTACCGCGTGGTTCATTCTGGTTGTTAAGTAATACCGCAGCATTTTCATCAAATCTTATATATGAACCGTCGTTTCTTCTTATCTCTTTTTTAGTGCGGACAACTACGGCTTTTGAAACTTCACCTTTTTTTACATTACTGTTAGGAATAGCGGTTTTAACCGTAACAACGATAATATCGCCGACGCTTGCATACTTTCTTCCGCTGCCGCCTAACACTTTAATACAAACAACCTTTTTGGCGCCTGAATTATCCGCAGCAACTAATGATGTCTCTTGTTGAATCATTTTCTAAAAACTCCTTTTCAGCACTTTACTTAGCTTTTTCGATTATTTCTACCAAATTCCACTTCTTACTTTTGCTGAGCGGTCTCACTTCCATAATCTTCACAACATCGCCGATTCCGGTTTCATTCTTCTCGTCGTGTGCCATTATTTTTTTTGTAATCTTAAAATACTTTTTATATAAAGGATGTTTCACTTTTCTTTCGATTTTAACTACAATGCTTTTATCCATCTTGTTAGAAACCACAACACCCACACGAGTTTTTCTTCTTCCTCTAGTCTCCATCGACTTAATTTATCTCCTGATTTTTATTCTCGTTCTTCAGAGCTTCCAATTCTCTTTCTCTTAATACGGTTTTCATCATAGCAATATCTTTTCTCACTAATTTCAACTTTGCCGTATTTGTTAAGTTTCTAAGCTCGTTCTGAAATCTCAAGTCAACTAAGTTTTTTTCTTCTTCAGCTATTCTTCTAACAATCTCTTCAGAACTCATTTCTCTAATTTCATAGATTTTCATCTTTTTCCTTCTAACCTTCGTTTATTGATAATCAGGTCGTGCTACAATTTTTGTTTTGATGGGAAGCTTGTACGAAGCTAACTTCAAGGCTTCCTGCTGAATTTCCTTAGCAACACCGGCTGTTTCAAATAAAATTCTTCCGGGTTTTACTACCGCTACCCAAAATTCCGGCGCTCCTTTTCCCTTACCCATTCTTGTTTCCAACGGTTTTTTGGAAACAGGTTTATCGGGGAAGATTCTAATCCACACTTTACCATCTCTTTTCATTCTACGTGTAATTGCAACTCTACACGATTCTATCTGGCGCGACGTAATCCAGGCTGCATCCAAGGCTTTCAATCCCATTTCACCAAATGCGATTCTATGGCCTCTTTTTCTTCCGCGCTGAGATTTTCTGTATTTTACTCTTTTTGGCATTAACATAAAACTATCTCCGAACTCTTATTCGCTTATTCTTCTACCGTAAACTTCACCTTTGAAAATCCACACCTTAACACCAATCGAACCGTAAATAGTTTGTGATGTAGCTGTAGCATAATCAATATCTGCTCTTATTGTATGAAGGGGAATTCTTCCTTCCTTATATTGTTCGCTTCTTGCCATTTCGGCGCCGCCGAGTCTTCCGGCTAACTTAATTCTTATTCCTTTAGCGCCCATTCTCATGGCATTTTGTATTGCCGACTTCATGGCGCGTCGAAACGAAACTCTGCCTTGAAGCTGCTGTGCAATATTTTCGGCAACTAAATAAGCATCTAATTCAGGTCTTTTTATTTCATTGATCTGAACCTTAACATCTTTACTTAAATAATTCTTCAATTCTTCTTCTAACTGAGCAATTTCTTTTCCGCTTTTTCCGATAACTACTCCAGGTCTTGAAGTGTGGATAGTAATCGAAAGATTTTTGGAGGTTCTGTCAATCACTATTCTTGATACACCGGATCTTTTCAGTCTTTTACGAATATAATTTCTTATTTTCTTGTCTTCGGCCAACTTGGTTTTATAACTTTTAGATTCAAACCAATTGGATTCCCAACCGCGTATCACACCTACTCTAAAACCTATCGGATTTACTTTCTGACCCAAAAATTCCTCCTACTTAGCTTTTAGTAGCAACTACTATAGTTAAATGATTAGTTCTTTTTCTTACTCTAAACGCTCTTCCCATCGGGGCAGGCTGAATCCTTTTCAACATCGGACCGCCATTCGAGTAAGCTTCTTTTACATATAAATCTGACATATCGACGTTTGCGCCTTCTTCTTTATTAAATAAGTTAGCTACTGCCGATCTTAAAACCTTTTCCGCATAGTCCGAAGCATGTTTAGGATGAAAATGTAAAATTTCAATCGCTTCACTAACGGATTTTCCTCTAATGAGATCAATTACCAATCTCATTTTGCGAGGTGATACTTTAATATATTTATGTGTTGCTTTAGCTTCCATTTCTAAACCTCTAATCACTTTTTACGCGCAGCTTTTTCTGCTTTAGTTCCCGGGTGTCCTCTGAATATTCTCGTCGGAGCAAATTCACCTAATTTATGTCCTACCATATTTTCCGAAATATAAACCGGAATCATTTTATTTCCGTTATGAACAGCAATCGTATGCCCGACAAATTCAGGGATAATCATGCTCGCCCGTGACCAAGTTTTAATCACTTTCTTCTCATTACGTTCGTTCATCTCGCGAACTTTCTTCAACAACTTATAACTTACAAATGGACCTTTTTTAATTGATCTTGGCATATTCTACTCTAGTTTATTTTCTTCTTTTTACAATTAATTTATCAGAAGCTTTATTTTTCTTACGTGTTTTCAAACCTTTTGCAGGCTGACCCCAAGGTGAAACGGGATGTCCGCCGCCGGAGGATTTTCCTTCGCCTCCGCCCATCGGGTGATCAACAGGGTTCATAGCAACGCCGCGCGTATGAGGTCTTCTTCCCAACCATCTGTTTCTTCCGGCTTTACCGAGACTAATATTCAAATGATCCGCATTTCCAATCACGCCGTATGTTGCCATACACTCCAAACTTATTAATCTAACTTCACCCGAAGGCATTTTAAGCGTTCCGTATTTACCTTCCTTCGCTACTAATTGCAACGATGCACCGGCTGAACGACCAAGCTGTCCCCCTTTACCGGGTTTCAACTCAACATTATGAACATAACTTCCGAGAGGCATATTTCTTAACTTTAGAGCGTTCCCGACTTTTATTTCCACCGATTCGCCGGCAACTACAGTATCGCCTACTTTTAGTCCGTTGGGGGCTAAAATATATCTTTTTTCACCATCGGCATAATGCAGCAATGCAATTCTTGCAGTTCTGTTAGGATCATATTCGATGGCTGCAACTTTTGCAGGAACATCAAATTTATTTCTCTTAAAATCTATGACTCTATATCTTCTCTTATGTCCGCCTCCTCTATGGCGCGATGTTACTCTTCCGAGGTTATTTCGCCCGCCCGATTTTTTCAGCGGCGCTAATAAAGATTTTTCCGGAGTAGTTTTAGTAATCTCTTCAAAAGTAGAGATTGACATAAATCTTGTTCCGGGTGTATTTGGTTTTAATTTTCTAATTCCCATTTAATTCTCCGCTAGCCTAAACTTCACCAATTAAGTCTATAGTCTGACCTTCTTTCAAAGTAACGATAGCTTTTTTAAAGCGTGGTGTTCTACCAACAAATCGCCCTTTTTTAGTAAATTGAGTCTTAACCTTTCCTTTATACTTCATCGTATTAACAGAAACAACCTCAACCTCAAATTTGTCTTCAATAGCTTTCGCAATCTCAATCTTATTAGCGTTGTATTTTACAACAAACCCGACTTGATTGTTAGCTTCGGTCAAATCCGTGAGCTTTTCTGTAATTAATGGTCTAACTAAAATATTACGCATCTTATAATCTTCCAGCGATTAGTTTAATATTTTTTCAATTTTATTAACGGCACCCGATTCAATAACCAATACTTGATTGTTTACTAAGTCGTAAGTTGATGCCTTTTCAGCTTCAACAATATTTACTTTAGGAATATTTCTTCCCGATTTATAAATATTTTCTTTTGTTGAACTTGTAAGTAAAAGTACTTTTTTATTATCAATATTCAATGACTTAAGAATTGAATTGAATTCAGCTGTTTTCGGAGCTTCAAAATCAAAATCTTCTACTATCATAATTTGATTAGCTTTTGCCTTATAAGAATAAGCAGATTTTCTTGCCAATCTCAGTACCTTTTTATTTAATTTCTGACGGTAATTTCTCGGACGCGGTCCGAAAATTGTTCCGCCTCCAACCCATAACGGGGAGCGAGTTGTACCGGCTCTTGCCGTACCTCTTCCTTTTTGTCTCCAAGGTTTTCTTCCGCCGCCTGAAACTTCGTTTCTTTCCTTAGCTTTATGCGTACCCTG
This sequence comes from uncultured Melioribacter sp., assembly GCA_964387835.1. Classification (GTDB taxonomy): domain Bacteria; phylum Bacteroidota; class Ignavibacteria; order Ignavibacteriales; family Melioribacteraceae; genus WGAL01. The sequence continues at coordinate 8,211 of CAYLYR010000012.1, read as the reverse complement.
TCTTTTATTCGCTAAATGTGCTTTTACTGCTAAATAAATCACATGGTCGTTAGGTTCAATTGCAAAGATATCATCGGATAACTCAACAGTTTCACCCGATTTAGAACCATCTATTTTATAAACCTCTAACTTCATCATTCTCTCTTATTTATTAATTTCCACAATTGAATTTATAGCGCCAGGTACACTACCTTTAACAAAAATAATATTCTTTTCAGGAATGATTTTAACAACTTTTAAATTTTTTGTAGTAACTCTTTCATTACCTGTACGACCTGCCATACGAGTTCCTTTCAAAACTCTGGATGGTGATGAACTTTGACCGATTGATCCGGGCGCTCTTTCTCTATCGCCCTGACCGTGAGTTCTTCCGCCGACACCACCGAATCCGTGACGTTTCATAACGCCTTGAAAGCCTTTTCCTTTGGAATTTCCGGAGACTTTAACCTTTTCTCCTTCGGTAAAGATTTCGGTAGTTATCACGTCGCCGACTTTATATTCGGAAATATCAAAATTTCTGAACTCTCTTAAATATCTGGCCGGTTCCAAATTATTTTTCTTATAATAAGCAATCTGCGGTTTATTTAAGTGTTTTTCCTTTCTAACACCAAATCCAATCTGTAACGCATTGTATCCGTCTTTTTCTTCGGTTCTTACAATAGTAACCGTACAAGGACCTGCTTCAATAGCCGTAACAGGAATATTGACACCATCTTCAGTGTAAATATTCGTCATTCCTATCTTTTTTCCCAATAAACCAGGCATCTTTTTCCTCGATTATAATTTTATCTCAATATCAACACCCGCCGGAATATCCAATTTACTTAATGAATCGACGGTTTTGTTATTTGAATTATGAATATCAATTATTCTTTTATGTGACCTGATTTCGAACTGTTCTCTTGACTTTTTATCAACATGAGGAGATCGCAAAACAGTATAAACACTTCTTTTGGTAGGCATCGGAATTGGACCGGATACTACCGCTCCCGTACTTTTTACGGTTTTAATAATCTTCTCCGTTGATTTGTCAATCAACTGATGATCGTATGATTTTAGTTTAATTCTTATTTTCTGACCAGCCACTTTTTTCTCCTAAAGTTTAGCCGAGGAAGAACTATGCCTTCCTCGGTTAAGAAGTTTTTATTCAAATATCTTTGTTACAACACCAGCGCCAACTGTTCTTCCGCCTTCACGGATAGCGAAACGTAAACCTTCTTCCATTGCAATTTCGGAAATTAATGATACTTTAAGTTTAACGTTATCGCCAGGCATAACCATATCGGTACCTTCAGGTAAATCTACAATACCGGTAACATCGGTTGTTCTGAAATAGAACTGAGGTCTGTAACCATTAAAGAAAGGTGTATGACGTCCACCTTCGTCTTTCGACAAGATGTAAACTTCACCTTCAAATTTTGTATGAGGAGTAATGGAACCAACCTGAGCCAAAACCATTCCTCTCTGGATTTCTTTTTTGTCGATTCCTCTCATAAGGATACCGGCATTGTCGCCTGCCATTGCGGAATCCAATTCCTTACGGAACATTTCGATACCGGTAACGACGGTTTTTCTATGAACTCCAAGTCCGATTAACTCAACTTCCTGACCTAATTTAACTTCGCCTCTCTCAACTCTACCGGTTGCAACAGTACCGCGTCCGGTAATTGAGAAAACGTCTTCAACCGGCATCAAGAAAGGTTTGTCAATATCTCTTTCCGGAAGCGGAACATATGAATCTACCGCATCCATTAACTCCCAAATTGATTCCAATCTCGGGTCGTCTGCAGGTGCGTTTTCATCGGAAGCTGCTTCCAATGCTTGAAGCGCTGAACCGCGGATAATCGGAATTTCATCACCCGGGAATTCATATTCGTCCAACAATTCTCTTAATTCCATTTCAACAAGTTCAATTAATTCCTCGTCGTCCATCATATCAACTTTATTCAAATATACAACAATTCTAGGAACACCTACCTGGCGTGCCAACAAGATGTGCTCTCTCGTTTGAGGCATAGGACCGTCGGTAGCGGCAACAACTAAAATAGCTCCGTCCATTTGAGCAGCACCGGTAATCATGTTCTTAACATAGTCGGCGTGACCGGGACAGTCAACATGTGCATAGTGACGATTTGCCGTTGAATATTCTACGTGTGCAGTTGCAATTGTGATACCGCGTTCTCTTTCTTCAGGTGCGTTATCGATAGAATCGAATGTTCTTTTTTCAGATAAACCTTTTTTTGCCAATGCCATTGTGATGGCTGCAGTTAATGTAGTCTTACCATGATCAACGTGACCAATTGTACCGATATTAACGTGCGGTTTACTCCGATCAAATTTTTCTTTAGCCATTGAATTCTCCTTTTAACTTTTTTATAACTTTCTCTATTTGTTTATTTATCAGATTTAATTATTTCTTCTGCAACAGTTTTAGGTACCGCTGCATAGTGGTCAAATTGCATTGAATATATCGCTCTTCCTTGTGTCATGGAACGCAAACGCGTTGCATAGCCGAACATTTCGGATAGCGGAGCCATTGCCTTAATTACTTGTGCATCTCGTCTGGGAGTAAATCCTTCAATTTTTCCTCTTCTCGAGTTCAAATCTCCCATTACATCACCGAGATATTCTTCCGGTGTTGTAACTTCAACTGCCATGATTGGTTCCAAGAGTACGGGCGCAGCTTTTTTTGCTCCGTTTTGGAATGCCATACTTCCGGCAACCTTAAATGATAATTCATCCGAATCCACATCATGGTACGAACCATCGTACAAAGTAACTTTAATATCAACCATCGGATACCCGGCAAGAACGCCGTTTTTCATAGCATCTTCAATTCCTTTTGAAACAGGATTGATATATTCTTTGGGAATTGCTCCGCCAACAATATTATTGACAAATTCAAATCCTTTTCCGGCTTCATTCGGCTCCATGTGAATTAAAACATGACCGTATTTTCCGCGACCGCCGGATTGTTTGACAAATTTACCTTCGGCATCAACTGCTTTAGTAATAGTTTCGCGATAAGCAACTTGAGGTTGTCCGACATTTGCTTCAACCTTAAATTCTCTTTTCATTCTGTCAACGAGAATTTCCAAATGAAGTTCGCCCATACCGCTAATAAGGGTTTGACCTGTTTCTTCATCTACTTTAACCTTAAATGTCGGGTCTTCTTCTGATAATTTAACCAATGCTTCAGACAATTTATCTTGGTCTGCTTTTGATTTAGGCTCAATTGCGATTTGAATTACAGGTTCCGGGAATGCCATTTTTTCGAGCATTACCGCATGTTTTTCATTTCCGCACAATGTATCGCCCGTACGTGTATGCTTTAATCCGACAATTGCAACAATATCACCGGTTCTTACTTCATCCATATCTTCGCGATGATTAGCATGCATCAGCAGTAATCTGCCTATTCTTTCCTTCTTGTCGGAATTGGAATTATACACATAAGAACCTGCCTTTAACATTCCGCTGTAAACTCTAACGTAAGTTAATTTCCCTACGTAAGGGTCGGTCATAATTTTGAATGCCAATCCGGTAAAGTCATCTTCGAGCGAAGGTTTGATTTCAACTTCTTCATCCGTTTTTACAGATGTGGCTTTCACTAATCCGGCATCAATAGGTGACGGAAGAAAATCAATCACGCCGTCCAAAAGCATTTGAACGCCTTTGTTCTTAAATGCCGAACCAACCAAAACGGGAACTATCTTAAGTTCAATAGTAGCTTGACGAAGAACTCTTACAATTTCTTGTTTTGTAATTTCTTCGCCTTCCAAATATTTTTCAAGAAGCGTATCATCAACATCGGATACAGCTTCAAGCATTAATGTTCTGTATTTATTAGCAATCGGCAATAAATCCGAAGGTATTTCAATATCTTCGTAAGTAGCGCCGAGCGTTTCGTCATTGTACATTCTTGCGTGCATATCCAATAAATCGATAACGCCCGCAAATAAATCTCCCGAGCCGATCGGCAATGCGATTGGAACTGCATTAGCACCGAATCTATCTTTTATTGCATCTACCACAGCATAAAAATCAGCGCCTGTTCTATCCATTTTATTTACAAATGCAATTCTCGGCACTTTATATTTATCGGCTTGTCTCCAAACCGTTTCGGACTGGGGTTCAACGCCGCCTACTCCGCAGAAAAGCGCAATAGCGCCATCAAGAACTCTAAGAGATCTTTCAACTTCTACCGTAAAATCAACGTGTCCGGGAGTATCAATGATATTAATCTGATGGTTTTTCCAATAAGCTGTTGTTGCAGCGCTTGTAATGGTAATTCCACGTTCCTTTTCCTGATCCATCCAATCCATTGTTGCAGCGCCGTCATGAACTTCACCGATGCGATGGGTTTTACCAGTGTAATAGAGAACTCTCTCCGTCGTCGTAGTTTTTCCCGCATCAATGTGCGCCATGATGCCGATGTTTCTTACTTTCGATATATCTACTCTTTTCCTAGCCATCTAATCCTAATATTTTCCTTTTTACCATCTAAAATGTGCAAAAGCTTTATTGGCTTCCGCCATTCTATGAGTATCTTCTTTTTTCTTAACCGATGAGCCTTCGCCGTTAGCCGCCGCCATTAATTCAGCCGCTAATTTCTGCGCCATTGACTTATCTTTTCTGTCCCTTGAGTAATTCTTAATCCATCTGAATGCCAAAGCAATTCTTCTTTCCGGTCTAACTTCCATTGGAACCTGATAAGTTGCGCCGCCGACTCTTCTACTTCTAACTTCAACTAAAGGCTGTACGTTTTGTACTGCCTTCTGAAAAATTTCCATTGCAGGCTTTTTTGTCTTCTTTTCAATAATATCGAAACTATCGTACACAATTTCGCGTGCAGTGTTTTTCTTTCCGTCCCACATTACATAATTTATAAATTTAGCGACTAATACATCGTTAAATTTCGGGTCCGGTTTAATGTATCGTTTTTCTGCTCTTCTTTTTCTCATAACTTTTATTTAGCCTTAGGTTTCTTAGTACCGTATTTTGATCTACTCTGTTTACGTTCGGCAACGCCGGCTGTATCCAATGTACCGCGGATTATATGATAACGAACACCGGGTAAATCTTTTACTCTTCCGCCTCTAATCATTACGATTGAGTGCTCTTGCAAATTATGACCTTCGCCCGGAATATAAGCCGTAACTTCTATTCCGTTTGTCAATCTTACTCTCGCAACCTTCCTCAAAGCCGAGTTAGGTTTCTTCGGCGTAGTCGTGTAAACTCTTGTGCAAACTCCTCTTTTCTGAGGATTTCCATCTAAAGCCGGAGCTTTACTTTTGTATGTTATGTTCTTACGGCCTTTTCTTACCAATTGATTAATTGTAGGCACTATTCCTCCAACACTTTCAAAAATTTCAGACCCTCAATATATCTATATTGAGGGTTTTTGTCAAGTTATGTTATTTAAAAATATGAAAAATTACTTCTCCTCGGTTTCCGCAGAGTCTTCTTTCGACTCTTCTTCACCTTCAAGAATTTCTTTTTCTTCTTCCGGTAGTTCAATGATTAAATCTTTATATTTCTTCAATCCTGTCCCTGCCGGAATTAAATGTCCCATTACAACGTTCTCTTTTAAACCAAATAGATTATCAACCTTAGCTTGAATAGACGCATTGGTTAAAACTTTAGTGGTTTCTTGGAACGAAGCGGCTGAGATAAAACTTTCCGTCGATAATGCAGCTTGAGTAATTCCAAGCAGAACGTTATCGAAAGTTGCCGGTTCGGCATCTCTAACTTCAGGCGGTTTTTTATCCTTACGCTTCATGTCATTTGTTATTTCTCTGAATTTAGCGCGAGAAATTAACTGACCTTTACGTAATTCGGCATCGCCCGGGTCGAGAATGTAAACCATATTTTGTACTCTGTTGTTTTCATGATTGAATTTTACTCGATCAACCAAGTCCTCGTCTATGAAATCTGTATCGCCGGCGCTTACAACTCTAACTTTCTTCAACATCTGTCTTACGATTACTTCGATATGTTTATCGTTAATCTTCACACCCTGTAAGCGATAGACTTCCTGAATTTCATTCACAAGATACTCTTGAACAGCGTTAGTTCCTTTAATTTTAAGAATATCGTGAGGATTAATCGGTCCGTCGGTAATTTTTTCACCTGCCGGAATTTCGTCCCCTTCTTGAACCAGAGTATGCTTTCCAATCGGGACACTGTAAACTTCCTGAATCGAACCGTCGAACGATTCGACGATAATTTCACGCGAGCCACGTTTTCTTGCTCCGAATTTAACAACACCTTCAATCTCGGATACAACTGCGGTTTCATGAGGACTTCTCGCTTCAAACAGTTCGGTTACTCTCGGAAGACCGCCAGTAATATCTCGCGTTTTACTTGCTTCTTTAGATATTTTAGCCAAAGCAGTACCGGCTTGAACCATATCTTCTTCATCAACCGAAAGATAAGCGCCGATTGGCATATTAAATGCTTTTTCGGTTCCGTCTTCTGCAACTATAACGATTGAAGGAGTAATTGTCTTATCTTTAAATTCCGTAACAACTTTCTGAACGTGTCCGGTTTGAGCATCGGAAAGGTCTTTAACGGAAAGTCCCGGAATTAAATCCACGAACTTAACGCGCCCAGAAATATCGGTTAAAATAACCGAGTTGTAGGGGTCGTGTGTATATAACGGCTGCTTCGGTTTTACTTTTGAGCCTTCGCTTACCAGCAATTCGGCGCCGTAAGGTACTTCATATCTTTTAATCTGGCGGTTATCCGAATCGACAATATTAATTGCTCCGCGGCGTCCGATAACAACTTTTACGGTTGTTGAATCGCCGAAAATATCGGTTTTGGTGTTTTCTACAAATTTAACCTTCTCAAACTGAACAGCGCCTTCAACCGAAGATTCAACTTGAGACTGACTTGCAATATGCGATGAAGTTCCGCCCAAGTGGAAAGTTCTAAGAGTAAGCTGAGTTCCCGGCTCGCCGATTGACTGAGCGGCTACAATTCCTACCGCTTCCCCGATTTCGACAAGTTTTCCGGTAGTCAGGTTACGTCCGTAACACTTGGCGCAAATTCCGTGTTCGGCTTCGCATGTTAATACTGTTCTTATAAATACGGAATCGATATTCGCATCATCAATTTTTTCTGCAATTTCTTCCGTGATTAATTCTCCGGCTTCAACATAAAGTTCGTCCGTTTTCGGATCATAAACATCTTCCTGAGCAACACGACCGATAATACGTTCAGCCAAAGGCTCTCTTTCGTGCTCGCCGTCTTTAAGCGCTTTAATATAAACACCGCGAATAGTTCCGCAATCTTCCACAGATACTATCACATCCTGAGCAACGTCTGTTAATCTTCTCGTTAAGTAACCGGCATCTGCAGTTTTAAGCGCGGTATCAGCCAAACCTTTTCTGGCGCCGTGCGTAGAGATAAAGTACTCTAATACGGAAAGTCCTTCCTTAAAGTTAGCGATAATCGGGTTTTCAATAATTGCTCCCGATTGTCCCGAAAGATTTTTCTGCGGTTTCTGCATCAAACCTCTCATTCCCGCCAACTGACGAACCTGCTCTTGCGAACCTCTAGCGCCGGAATCAACCATCATGTGAAGCGGGTTAAATCCGTCCCTGTCTTTTTTAAGTTCCTGCATTAAAGCTTTGGCAATATCATTTGTAGTGTAAGTCCAAACGTCGATAATTTTGTTGTAACGTTCGGTATCCGTAATAAGTCCCTGTTCGTATTCATCAAAAATCTGACTTACTTCTTCATTCGATTTTTTGATTAATTTCTCCTTAACGGAAGGAACAATCATATCGCTGAAACTGATGGAAATACCGGCTTTAGTCGAATAAGCATATCCGAGATCTTTCAAATCATCAAGAAACTTAGCTGTTCTTTCATTACCAAGTTTGGTAAACAATTTGTAAATCAATCCGCTGAAGTTTTTCTTAATCAAAAGCTCGTTGATAAATCCGAGTTCTTCCGGTACAATTTTATTAAAAATTACTCTACCGGGAGTTGTTTCAATTATTTCACCGTCAATACGAACTTTAATCTTTGCATGTAAATCAACTCTTTCCTCGTCATACGCGAGAAGAACTTCGTGCTTATCACTGAAAATCATTCCTTCGCCGAGAGCGCCGGACTTAACTTTAGTCAGATAATAAATTCCGAGAATAATATCCTGAGTCGGGACAACAATCGGATTTCCGTTCTGCGGTGAAAGAATGT